>JBBQML010000044.1:0-13263 GCA_038328885.1 Verrucomicrobiota bacterium
GGTGCGGAAGAGCGTTTCGATGCGGGCGGGGGCGTCCTGGATGTGGGCGATGGGCTGGGGTTCGTGGGCGCGGGGTTGGAAGAGGTAGAGTTTGGAGCGGGCGAGCGGCCGGGTGACGGGGTGGTTGCCGAAGCGGGAGACGAAGATCACGCCGTTCTCGGAACTGTCCTCGTCGAGCACGAGGCTGTCGGTGACGCCTATCCCCCAGTCGGTGAGCAGTTGCTCGAGCCCGCTGCGGCTGCGGTAGTGGAGCAGGGCGAGGAGCCGGCCGCCGCGACGCAGGTAGCGGTCGAGGGCCTGCAGTTCACCGGCGGTCAAGGGGTCCCGGGGTCCGGCCGCGACGATCAGTTCGCACTCCCGGGGGACGTCGGTGGTGCCGTCCAGGCGCAGGCCGGACACCTGGATGTTGTCCTCTTCGAACAGGGTGGCGAGCTTGCGGTAGCCGGTTTGGGAGGCCTCGCTGCGGAAGTCGTGTTCGAGGTGGCCTTCGAGGAAACAGACCCGGCGCTGGCGGCCTTCGCAGACCGCGTTGATGGCGGAGGTGAAGAGGAGTTCGCCCTTGAAGGCCACGGGGAGGATCTCGGAAGCGCCGCGAAGCAGGGCGCGGGTGTCGTAGTCGCGGAGATCACGGGCGGGCACGGCCTTCGCATGGGCCCCGGACTCGAACAGGATCAGATCCGGTTCTTCGTCGCCGGCCGTCATGGGGAATCGACGGCGGAACTCCTGGGCGGCGGCGGGGTTCCGGCTGTAGTCGATCTCCTCCACCTCGATCAGGGGTGAACTGCTGGAGTATTCACGGAGAAGAGCGCGGACACTCGGGTAGACGGCGTTGTCATGGTCGAAGAACACGGTGACGCGGACGCGGTTGGTGAGGGCTTCGAGCGCGCCGCGGGTGAGGCCGGAGAGCCGGTAGCCCTGCGAGGCGCCCCAGTGGAAGCGGGGGGCGTGATTGAACGCCAGATAGTTGATCATCAAGGCGATAGAACAGACTGAGACGATGGAAAGCAGCACGCTGGCGCCGATGGAGAGGCGGCGGTGGGGGGCGAAGCTGGGGGACGGGTTGGAGGAGTCGTCGGACATGCCGGTGATCATCTCCAGCGTCGGGCCTCGATCACCTTGAGGGTGAGGAAGAGGAAGACGGCGGCGAGGCTTTGATGAAACACGAGGTGGCGTACATCCACCACCCCGCGGGCGAACTCCCACATCTGTTCGACGAGGGAGAAATGGCGGAGCAACGAGACCGACCAGGCGTTGGGTCCGGCCAGGGCGGGCGCGGCGAAACCGAGCAGGAACAGGAGCATGCCGACGGCCAGGCCGACGATCGCGGCGATGATCTGGTTGCGGGTCAGGGCGGAGGCGAAGACCCCGATGGCGACGTAGAGGGTTCCGAGCGAGAAGATGCCCAGGAAGGTGCTGAGGATGGCGCCCCAGTCCAGGACGGACGGGTCATTGGTGTAGTGCCGCACAAGGAAGAGGCAGAGCAGGAGCGGCAGCCAGAGGGTCGCGAAGAAGGAAAGGCTCCCGGCGAACTTCCCGAACACCACCTGCACGTCGCTGACCGGGGTGGTCATCAGGTTCTCGTAAGTCCCGGTGGCCCGTTCGGCGGCGAAGGTCCGCATCGTGATGATCGGCGTGGAGAGCAGCAGGATCACCCAGAAGAACAAGCCCCCGTAGAAGAGTTCCGTCAGGGGGATGTCGCTGGGTTCGCGGAGGGTGTCGACGATGATGGCGAAGCTGACGCCCAGCAGGAGGAGCACGGAGGCCATGACCACGTAGCCGACCGGCGAGCCGAACGAGGAGGTGAACTCGCGCCGCCACAGGGTGAGAAACACGCGCATGGTCATTCCTCCGGCCGCTCGCTGCGGGTGAGGTGTACGAAGATGTCCTCGAGCGAGTGGCGGGTGAAGGTTAGTTCGCGGATGCGCCAACCGCGGGTGAGGGCTTCCTCGAAGACGCGGTCGCGGAGGTCGACTCCGTTCGTCGGCACCAGGGCGCAGCGGAAGAACTCGCCGCTGGCCGGGGCGAGGTTGAAGCTGGCGATCTCGGGCATGGTTTCCCAGCAGTCCCGGAGGTCCTCCTCCGGCGCGAGTATTTCGGCGACGACCTGCATCGCCGAGCTCATGGAGTGCTGGAGGTCCTCGGTCGTCCCGGCGGCGCGCACGCGACCGCGGTGCATGATCAGGAGCCGGGTGCACGTCATCTCAACCTCGGGGAGGATGTGGCTGGAGAGCAGCACGGAACGCCGCTGGCCGAGGTCCTTGATCAGTTGGCGAAGCGATCGGATCTGGTTCGGGTCGAGGCCGATGGTGGGTTCGTCGAGGATGAGGAGCGGGGGATCGTGGACCAGGGCATCGGCGAGACCGACACGCTGGCGGTAGCCCTTGGAGAGCGTGCCGATGATCCGGCGGCTCACGTCCTTGAGCCCGCAGAGTTCGTGCACCAGGTCGACGCGTTCGCGGCACAGGTTGCCGTGGAGGCCCTTGAGGCGGGCCCGGAACTTGAGGTACTCGCGAACCCGCATGTCCGGGGGGAGCGGGTTGTTCTCGGGCATGTACCCGATGCGGCGGCGGACCTCGGTGGATTGGCGGAACACGTCGAAGCCCACCACGCGGGCGGTGCCGGAGGTCGCGGGCAGGAAGCCGGCGAGGATCCGCATGGTCGTGCTCTTGCCGGCGCCGTTCGGGCCGAGGAACCCGACGATTTCGCAGGGACCCACCTCGAAGGAAAGGTCCTCCACCGCCGTCACCCGGCCGAAGCGGCGGGTGAGGCGGGAGACTTCGATGACGGGAGGACCTGCCATGCGGGGACGGAAACGTTAGGCGCCGGGAGAGAGGCCCGGCCATGAGAAAATGTGGTGAAGGAGCGTTCCGTTCCCCACCTCGCCGTCAACCGCCTCCGAGCAGGCGATGGTACCGCTGGATCCGGCCGAGTTCGTCGCGCAGTTCGAGGTTCTCGTAGGCGTGCTCGAGGTTGGTGCAGGTGCGTTGCAGCATCCGACGCGGGCTCACGGGCTGGAGGAACGCTTCCTCGAAGGGACGGCCCAGCTGGTTGACGAACGCGATGCAGTCGGTGCGGTTCAGCAACCGGCCGCCGTTGAACGCATCGATGTAGACCTGCCGGGTGGGCGACTGGTAGCGGCAGAGGAAATGCGCCGGGAGTCCGATGCCCGCGAGGGGTAGACGCAACCTTCGTCCCACCAGCAGAACGAGGATGCAGAGCGTGATCGGGTTGCCGACGTGGCGGTCGATCACGCGGTTGAGGTAACTGTTGTCAGGATCGTAGTAGTCTTCTTCGTTGCCGCGGAGATCCAGGCGGCGGAAGAGCCCCACCTGGATGGCAGCGAGGACTCCATTGTCGTCGGTGCGGTCCTCCGGCATCCACTCGGCGATCTGGGCCGTCCATTGGTCCAGGATGGCGCGGTAGGCGTCGAGGTTGATCCCGGGATACTGAGTCTGGGCGAGCCTGAACGCACCCTCCTCGATGTCGAGGTCCTCTCCCGCGCGGCTGCAGAAGCCGGTCATGCGGAGATCCGCCGCCCCGGCCTCGAACCGCAGGACGATTTCCCGGGTGCGCCGGCGGAGCCGTGGGACGTCGCTCAGGGTGTGCGTTCGGAGCCAGGGGACCAGGCCGGGTCCCGCCGCCAGGAGGCGCTGACGCGCAATGTCGGCGACCGCCGGATCGTCGTCCTGGAGCAACGTCAATAACGCCTCGCACTGGCGGGCGGTGAGTGGCGGCGGAAGTTGGTGAGGCGGGTTCATCGTCCCGGCTGGTGATGAGACTGTCACTCCCGTCGGGCGATTCAATCGTGAAACCCGGCTCACCGGTTCGCCAAAAGCCCCTTGCGGGCCGGATGGGACCGTGCTCTTTGTCGTGCGTGCTGGGTGCGGTTGGATTCCGAACGTAGGCCGTTCCGCAGCGCCTGACCGGTGATTCGTGATTCGTGTTCGTGATCCGCCATTCGTCCTGCCATGCCAAGCCGACGGCCCGCCACCGCCTCTCCCAATGAGCGCTATTCCGCCAAGAACATGCGGAAGCCGGTGAACTTCTTCTGTCACGCCCCGGAGGCCCGATCCGTGGCAGTGGTGGGGGATTTCAACGAATGGAACCCTTCGGCGCATGCGATGCGTCAGGGGGCGGACGGCTCGTGGCAACTGCAGGTCCCGTTGCATCACGGCCACCACCAGTACCTCTTCCTGGTGGATGGGAGCCCATCCCTCGATCCCCGCGCCCAGGGCATCACGCGCAACGAGCGGAACGAGCGGGTGAGCCTGATGTCGGTGAGCTGAACCGTGGCTACGTCGGTACGTCGGGGCGCGCCCGCCGCCCGCCGCCCGCCGCCCGCCGCCCACCGCCCACCGGCTCGGGCCCCGGCAAGAAGTCCGTTGAAGCGGCCGTGAGAGAGCCGGTAGCGTTGACGCGATGTCCGAGCGAGCCGCGGCAAGCTTCAAGCCCTTCATCCCAGCGTCGGCACAGTTGCCGGAGTTCACCCTGCGCGCGGTGGTGTTGGGGACGCTGTTGGGCATGGTCTTCGGGGCCTCGTCGCTTTACCTGGTGCTCAAGGTGGGGTTGACCGTGAGCGCTTCGATCCCGGTGGCGGTCATTTCCATCACCCTTTTCCGGCTGGCATCGCGGTTGTTCGGCATCCGGAGCGCGACGGTGCTGGAGAACAACATCGTGCAGACGGCGGGTTCGGCCGGGGAATCGATCGCTTTCGGCGTCGGGGTGACCATGCCGGCGATCATGATCCTCGGATTCGACCTGGAGATCACCCGCGTGATGCTGGTGGCGGTGCTCGGTGGTTTGCTGGGGATCCTGATGATGATCCCCCTGCGCCGGGCCCTGATCGTGCAACAGCACGGGATCTTGAAGTACCCGGAAGGGACGGCTTGCGGAGAGGTGCTCAAGGCGGGGGCGGATGACGCCTCGCGGGCGGCGGCGGCGACCGATGCGACGCGGTCGGGGAATACCGGGGTGGTGGACGCGAAGCTCGACGCCGGTGCGCGGACCATCTTCACCGGCTTCGGCATCGGTCTCCTGTACAACACGCTGATGAAGGCGCTGCGGTGCTGGCGCGACACGCCGGAGCACGTGTTCGGGCCGCCGCTCAAGGGCGCCTCGGTCGGGATCGAGATCACCCCGGAGTTGCTCGGAGTCGGCTATATCATCGGTCCCCGAATCGCCGCCATCATGTGCGCCGGGGGTGTTCTGGCCTACCTGGTGCTGATCCCGGCAATCGTCTACTTCGGTGATGGGCTCGCGGTGGTGTTGCCTCCCGGCGGCAGGCTGATCAGCCAGATGAGTCCCGGCGAGATCCGCAACGCCTACATCCTCTACATCGGCGCCGGCGCGGTGGCGGCTGGCGGCATCATCAGTGTGGGCCGCTCGTTGCCGCTGATCTGGCGCGGCATCCGCTCGGGGCTGCGCGATTTCTCCGCCAGTCGCAGCGCCTCGACCGGGGTCGTGGTGCCCCGCACGGAGCAGGACCTCTCCATGAAGGTGGTCCTCGGGGGCATTGTCGGGCTGTTGGTGCTGATCATGCTGGCGCGACCGCTGCACATGAATTTCCTCGGGGCGCTCCTGATCATCCTGTTCGGGTTCCTGTTCGTGACCGTCTCCTCGCGGCTGACGGGTGAGATCGGGTCCTCGTCGAACCCGATCTCCGGGATGACGGTGGCGACACTCCTGCTCACCTGCCTGATCTTTCTGGCCCTCGGCTGGACGGGACCGGGGTATTTCGTCACGGCCCTCTCGATCGGGGGCATCGTGTGCATCGCTTCCTCGAACGGCGGCACCACCTCCCAGGATTTGAAGTCGGGCTTTCTCGTGGGTGCCACGCCCCGGTTGCAGCAGATCGCGATCCTCGTGGGCGCGCTCGCCTCCGCCCTCGTCCTGGGTCCCATCCTGCTGCAACTCAACCGGGCGGCGACGGTCTACGTGCCGGTGGCGCAGGTGGCGCCCGGACTGAGAACCGACCCGGCGTCGCTGTCGACCGAGCGCCAGGGATTGCAGGGGCCCCAGGCCCCCGGGGACCCTTCCCAGTACCGGGTGTGGCACAAGACCGACACCACCGGGGGGCCGCCGGGCAAGTACCTGGTGGACGATGCCGGCGCGGCGGTGTGGTTGGTGGACCCGGGCATCAATGGAACCTACCGGACGCGGCCCGACGGCACGGAGGTGCAGAAATTCGAGGCACCGAAGGCCACGCTGATGAGCTACATCATCAAGGGGATCCTGAACCGTGAGCTCCCCTGGCATCTCGTGCTCCTCGGGGTGATGATCGCCGTGGTGCTGGAGATGTCGGGGATCCCCTCGCTCGCTTTTGCCGTCGGGGTTTACCTGCCGTTGTCGGCTTCCTCACCGATCTTCGTGGGCGGGGTCATCCGGTGGCTGGCGGACCGCCGGATCCGCCAACAGCTCGCCGGGCGCTCGCTGACGGAGGACGAACTCACCGCCGAGGGGGACAAGAGTCCGGGGGTCCTGCTCGCTTCAGGATACATCGCGGGTGGCGCGATAGCGGGGATTGTCATCGCCTTCGTGGCCGGGCTGATGTCCGCCTTCGCCAATCGCATGGAGGTCTGGTCCACCAACTCGAATCCCTTCTACAGCCTCAAGGCGTTCGAGGAGGGGCGTCCGTTTGACAGCCTGGGCCAGTGGCTGAACCGCTGGGGGCTCTTCAGCCAGCAACTGCCGGATATCCTGTCCCTGCTTCCGTTCCTCGGACTCGTGGGTTTCCTTTGGTGGGTGGCACAGGACCGGTCGGCCCGGGCGCGCTGAGATGAGCAATGCGGTGGCGACGACAGCGGCCCGGAACGAGCGTGGGTCGTGGCCGCCGGCGACGCGGCACCGGTTGGGTCTCCAGTCGCTTTTCTTTGTCTCGGGTGGCCCCGGGCTGCTGGCGCAACTCGCGTGGACCCGGGTCTTCACGGCCGGATTGGGGCACGAGATGCCGAGTCTGGTGGGAGTGGTCTCGGCGTTCTTCGTGGGGTTGGCCGCTGGCGCCTGGGTTCTGGAGGGGCGGCTTCGTCGCAGTGAGTGTCCCGTGCGCTGGTACGCGGGGCTGGAGTGGTTCTCCGCGGGCTGGATCCTGGTCACCACGCCCTTGCTGACCTCCGCCAACGAGTGGGCGAGGGCGCTGGTTGGCGTGGACGCTTCCTGGGTCGGGCAGCTGGCGGTCGCCTTTGGCCTGCCGCTTCTCGTGGTCGGGCCGGCCGCAGCGGCGCTGGGGGGGACCCTCCCCGCGATGGAGCGGGTGTTGGCGCCATGGTTGGCCGACGGCCGGGCGGTGGCCGGCCTCTATGCCCTCAACACCGCCGGAGCCGTGGTCGGGGTGCTGGCCGGAGTCGCCTGGATCATGCCCGGGCTGGGGTTTCGCAGCACGTTGCTTTGCGCCGCGGCAGTGCAGGCGATCTGCGGAACCGCGGCGTGGTGGCTGGGCCGATCCGGTCCGGCGAGGCAGGGGGCGGTCGTGGCGCCAGTGGAGACGGTCCGCCGGCCGCTGGGTAGGCGGACCCTGGCTACGGCCTGGGGTTCCGGTCTGCTCGGAATGGGCTATGAACTCCTGGGCGTCCGAGCCCTGGCGCAGACGACGGAGAACACGGTGCAAACCTTCGCCGCAGGGTTGGCGGTGTTCCTGTCGGGGACGGCCGCAGGGGCCGCCCTGTCCCGGGTGGCGTCACGCCGCGGTCTGGAGCCGGGGATCCCGTTGCTGCTCGGCGGGCTCGCGTTCGCTGTGCTCGGCGAGTTGTGGATTCTGGAGGGGAGCGCCGGGCTCCTCGACCACCTGCGGACGTGGCTCGGGCGCGGCGTGGGAGCGGAACTGGGGCTGGCGCTCGCCGTGTTCGGGTTGCCCACCCTTCTGATGGGCGCGTTGTTCAGCCGCGTCGTGCAAGGGGCAGGGACGGCCGCGGACGGGGTCGGGCGCGCAGTGGCCGCGAACACTCTGGGAGGAGCGCTGGCGGCGCCCCTCTTCCTGGTCGTCGCCCTTCCCCAACTCGGACTGAAGTGGGCACTCGTCGCGGTTGCGCTGGGCTACCTCCTGCTCCTGCCGCGTCCCCGACGGGTGCGCGAGGGGGTCCTGCCCGTACTCGTGCTGGGGTGTCTGCCGTTTCTGCCCGCGCGTTTGCAGTGGATCGAACTGCCCCCCGGGGCGGAGCTCCGGCGTTACGACGAGGGGCTCCTCGCCACGGTGGCGGTTGTGCGCACGGTCGATGGCCACCGCACGCTGCGCGTGAACAACCATTTCCAGCAAGGCGGCACGGCCACGGCGATGGCTGCGCGGCGCCACGCGCACCTGCCCCTGCTCCTGCACCCAGATCCACGCACCGCGCTGTTCCTTGGCGTTGGGACGGGAATCACCCTCGGCGCGGCGGGGGCCCACCCAAACCTGCGCGCCGACGCCGTGGAATTGCTCCCGGAGGTGGTGGCGGCCTTGCCGGAGTTTGAGCCGGAGAATGGAGCACCGCAGCGCCGGCCGGGGTTCCGGGTGAGGACCGGCGACGCCCGCCGGTTCGTCCGCACCACGACGAACCTCTATGACGTCGTGATCGCCGACCTGTTTCATCCGGCGGAGGACGGCGCCGGATTCCTCTACACCCGGGAGCATTTTGCCGCGCTGCGCGAACGCGCGGCCCCGGGAGGCCTGGTCTGCCAATGGCTGCCGTTGCACCAGCTCGAACTGGACACGTTCAGGGACATCACCCGGACCTTCCTGGAGATATTCCCGGGCGCCACCCTCTGGCTGCTCCGCTTCAATGTCGATGTGCCGGTGGTCGGGTTGATCGGGGCGACCGGGGAGCTCAACCTCGAGGCTGAAGGGTTGTCGCGGCGCCTGACTGAGCCGGGGCTGGCGGCGGCCCTGCGGCCGGTGGGCCTGACCGAGGCGATCCGGGTGTTGGGTTGCCAACTCGCCGACGCGGCCAGCCTGGTCCGGATGGCGGGTTCTGGCCCGGTGGCTACGGATGACCGGCCGTTGGTGCTGTTCCGCGCCGCGGCAGCCGCCTATCGGCCCGACCCACGTCCGCATCGAAGGTTCATCGACTTGCTGGGCGAGGCGGATCCCGGCTTCGCCCGGCGGGGCCCGGCCCGTCTGGGGTCCGCGGTCGGTGGGGACCGCCTCGAGGCCTTCCGCGCGGCGCGCGACCAACACCTGCGGGGGTTGGCCCGGGAGGCGGATGGGCAGCGTCGGGAGGCCCTGGAGGATTACCTCGCGAGCGCGGCCGCGAGCGCGGACTACACCGCGGGCTATGCGCAGGCCGTGCTGGTCGCCTCGGCCTACGCGCGGGAGGACCCAGCCTCGGCCAGGCGCCTGCTAGAACGCCTGATCCAGGCGCGGCCCGACCAGCGGTTGGCCGGGGATCTGCTGGAGCGGTTGGGACGCTGACTCCTCGCCACCCGGAGCCGAGGCCAGAGTGCAGCGCGCCGCCCGGAGCGAAGCGGAGCAGCCTGGCGTCGAGGCGGCCGCGGCGGCGAAGGCGGTGGCCCGACTCCCGGGCCGCGAGTGCGGGGCCGTCGGGGGGAAGGGCCATGGTCGGGTCGGGGGGTGGGGCTCAATAGTCAAACATTTAGATGCGACCCCATTCGTTATCTATTTGTTGCTGCGTCGGCCGCCGGCGGGGTTTCATATCGATCGCCCACCGTCCACCCCCCACTGATCTACGCACCATGAGCACCACTCGTCGTGACTTCCTTACCACCACGTCCCTGGCCGCACTGGCGGCCGCCACCATACTGCCGGGCGGCGCGGCGCACGCAGCCGAGGCGGTGCCGGCCCCGAAGCGCTCGCCGATGAGGCTCGGCCTGGTGACGTACAACCTCGCCAAGGACTGGGATATCCCCACGATCCTGAAGAACTGCGAGGCCAGCGGGTTCGAGGGCGTCGAGTTGCGCACCACTCATGCCCACAAGGTGGAAGTGAACCTCAGCAAGGCCGAGCGCGCAGAGGTGAAGCAGCGGTTCGCCGCGTCGAAGGTCCGGCTCTACGGGTTGGGAAGCGCCTTCGAGTACCACTCTCCGGATGCGGCGAAGCTGCGACGCGACATCGAGGCGACCAAGGAGTACATCCTGCTCGCTGAGGACGTTGGGGCGACGGGGGTGAAGGTGCGGCCCAACGGCCTGCCGAGGGAGGTCCCGGCGGAGAAAACTCTCGAGCAGATCGGTCGGTCACTCCGCGAACTCGCCGAGTTCGGGGCGGATCACGGGCAGGTCATCCGCCTCGAAGTCCACGGCACCAGCACGAGCCTGTTGCCAAACATCCGGCGGATCCTCGACATCGCGGATCACCGAAATGTGGGCGCCTGTTGGAATTCGAATCAAACCGACCTGGAGGGCGAAGGTTTCGACCACAATTTCGACCTGGTGAAGGGCCGGATCGTGGAGGTGCACATGCGCGACCTCTTCCTCACCGAGTACCCCTGGCGCCGGTTGCTCAACAGCTTGGTGGCCTCCGGGTACACCGGCTTCTGCCTCGCCGAGATGCCGGAGAGCGCCGACCCCGTCCGGGTGATGCGCTACATCCGGGCCCTCTGGCTGGCCTACCAGGGACTGCAGTGAGCTCGGCGGCCTCGCTGTGGGGAGCGGGGGGCGGGGAGCGGGGAGCGGGGAGCGGGGAGCCGACCCGACAACTCTGACGTCTTACCCAGTCGACCCTTCAAAGTGATCAGCCATGAGTCATGAGTCGGCAGTGATCAGGAACCAGTGATCAGCGATCAGTCATCCGTCTTCGGCTGAGTCGGCCTCTGGCCCTCTGGTCCACCACCCACCACCCACCGATTACTGATTACCAATCACCAACCTCCATGAACCCAACTCGATCGACCGACTTTGGAAGCCGTTTGGACCGGCGTTCCTTCCTCGCCACCACGGCGCGCGCCGCGGTGATGGCTGCGGCAGCGACGGTGGAATCGCCCGCGGCCCGGGCCGGACGCGACTACGCCAGCCCAAGTCCCGAGCGGTATCCGGACCCGGACATCATCGCCCTGGACCCTCGGTTCGGTGCCTACAAGCTGGGGAACACCGCCATCCAGCGGTTGTACCACGACCCGGAGATGCAGTGGGCCGAGGGCACAGCCTGGAACGCCGTGGGGCGGTACCTCGTGTGGAGTGACATTCCGAACGACCGGCAACTGCGGTGGCTCGACGAGGACGGTCATGTGAGCACGTTCCGGCGGCCGGCGGGGAACAGCAACGGGAACACCTTCGACTTCGAGGGTCGTCAACTGGCTTGCGAGCATGGCCACCGCCGGGTGGTACGCTACGAGCACGGCGGGGGACTGACGGTGCTCGCCGAGCGCTGGAACGGGAAGCCGCTCAACGCTCCGAACGACGTGGTGGTCCATCCGGACGGCGGCATCTGGTTCACTGACCCAGGCTACGGCAGCATGATGAACTACGAGGGCCAGAAGCGCCCGCTCGAGCTCAAGGAGGCCGTTTACCGGATCGATCCGAAGTCGGGGAAGATGGACGTCGCGACCGATGAGATTGCCAAGCCGAACGGCCTGTGCTTCTCGCCTGACTACCGAAAGCTCTACGTGGCGGACACCGGTGGGGCACGCGACATCAAGGTTTGGGAGGTGACCTCGGAGAACACGCTGCGCGGCGGACGGCAGTTCGCGGAGATGAGGCTTCGCGGGGAGGACATCGTGGTGCGGGGTGGTTCGCGCCGGATCGGCGGGAATGGCGGCTCCGACGGTTTGCGTGCCGACGTGGACGGCAACATCTGGGCGGCCGCGGGGTGGGCGGGGGATGGTTTCGACGGCGTGCACGTGTTTGCGCCGGACGGCACCCGGATCGGGTTGATCCTGCTGCCCGAGATCTGCGCGAACCTTTGTTTTGGCGGCGTGAAGCGGAACCGCCTGTTCATGGCGGCGAGCAAGTCGATCTATGCCGTGTACGTCGAGACCCAGGGCGCGCACCTCACGTGAGGCCGTGCATCCACAGGTTGTCGGTGCGGTGGACGGTACCAAAGCGGCGGCGCGCGTTGGTTCCCGCCGCACTCCAGGAGGAGCGGCGCGCCCTGGAGTGCGCCGAGGAGCCCGGCTAGGCGGCGCTTTGGTATCCGGTCACCCACCACTTCTGGATGCACCGCACGTGAGGTTGGCGGTCGCTTCCGGCTTGCAATGGGTTGCGGCCCCCGGACCAATTCGGGGCGCGTCATGAATGTCACCACCCTTGGGGAAGCCCGATATCCCTCCCCCTTGGCTCATGCGGTGAGCGACTCCATCCGGGTGCCGGAACACATCCTGCGCGATCCGGCAGCCCCCTCGATCGGCCCCGGGTTCGAATTCGAGCTCGCCGGCCCCCGGGCCCGCCTTTTTTTCGACCCGCGCGAGACGCGGGCGGCGATCGTGACCTGCGGGGGGCTGTGTCCGGGGTCGAACAACGTGATCCGTTCGGTGTTCCTTGAGCTCCATCACGGATACGGGGTGCACGAGGTTCTCGGGTTCCGGGATGGCTATCTGGGGCTGGACCCCACCCGCGGACGGGAGCCATGGCTGCTCAGCCCGGACCTGGTGGACGACATCCATCGTGAGGGAGGGACGATCCTGGGGACGTCGCGGGGGCCGGTGGATACCGAAGTGGCGGTTGAGAACCTCGTTCGCCGGGGGATCAATCTGCTCTTCACGGTGGGCGGGGATGGCACCCAGCGAGGCGGCCATGCGTTGTTCCAGGAGGCCCAACGCCGGGGCCATCCGCTGGCGGTGGTCGGGATTCCCAAGACCGTCGACAATGATGTGCCTTTTGTGTCGCGGACGTTCGGTTATTACACCGCGGTTGAGGAGGCGGCCAAGGTGCTCGAGTGCGCGCACACCGAGGCGCACAGTGTGCAGAACGGGATCAGTGTGGTGCGACTCATGGGACGGCACGCGGGCTTCATCGCGGGGGGGGCAACGGTGGCCAGCCAGGACGTGAACTTCTGCCTCGTGCCGGAGGTGCCTTTCCGGCTGGAGGGGGAGAACGGCTTTCTGGCCGTGCTAAAGCGCCGGGTGCTCCGTCGGGCGCACGCGGTGATCGTGGTGGCCGAAGGCGCGGGTCAGGACCTGCTATCGGGGCCCGAGGTGGATCGGGATGCCTCTGGCAACCCGAAACTCCGGGACATCGGGCTGTTCCTGCGGAATCGCATCGCGGAGTACTTCAAGGACGAGCAGGTGCCCTTTGTGCTGCGCTACTTTGACCCGAGCTACAGCATCCGGAGTGTCCCGGCGGATGCCGAGGACGCGGTCCTCTGCGACCTGTTCGCCCGGCACGCGGTTCATGCCGCGATGGCTG
>JBBQML010000045.1:0-13258 GCA_038328885.1 Verrucomicrobiota bacterium
CCGATCCCGAGGACGTCGAGAAAAAGCACGACGAAGATGAAACCGAGCGCGGGCCTGCGGGCTGCCATGAATAGCCGGATCACACGGGGCTTCGGGTGCGGCGGCAAGCCGCGATCGTCAGACCGATGGCACACACGGTGAAGGCAAGGCCGTTCGGGGTGCGCGCAGTCCAGGTTTCCCACGGCCAGGGGAACCGGAAGAACGCGAAGTTCATACCCCAGTAAAGCCAGGTGACCAGCAGCAGCAGCGGCGCCAGCACGGTGGTCGCTGGCGCCCCGGCAAGGGCTCGCCGACCCCAGCGGATCGAGGCCACGACGGTCAGTGCCAGTGGCAGGAGCCCGTAAAGCAGCCATCCGGCGATGATCGGGAGCGTCGGCTGTTGGTAGACGAGCGCGTTGAGTGTTTTGCCGGCGATGGGAAGCACCGTGATGGGGAGCAGCACGAGCACAGGCGCCCAGCGACCGGCCGTTACCGCCACCACGGGTAGAAAGCCGAGCAGCAGACCGAAGTCATAGACTCGGTCGATCCACGGTAGGCTGAAGAACTCCACCATCGCCAGCAGCACCAGGTGAACTCCCAGGAGCGTGGCCTCGACCGGGGGCGGCAGCGGATCGGGGTGCTCGACGGTGTCCGGGGCGAGGCGTCCGCGGTTGAGCCAGAGCCCGAGGCCCAGGGCGGCGCCCATGACGCTACCGAACGTGGTTTCCATCCAATTCCACCAGTTGATCACCGGCGCGATCCCAGCCCAGGTGCCCGTGCGGAAGAGGTCGAGGTTCCAGGCGTGCCAGGCTTGGAGGCTCTGGCCGAGGGGGAAGCCCACCGCGCCGCCGATCAGTCCCCAGAGGCCGAGATTCAGGGCGAGTCGGTCGCGGCGAAACCCGCCCGTGTAGGCGAGCAACCCCGAGAACGCGACCAGGTAGGCGCCCCAGACCTCGCGACGCGGTTTCAGCGCGACCCCGGGCTCCCAGCGCCAGTCGGCGGAGAAATAAATCGGAGGCAGGATCCGTTGCGCCGGATCAAAGGGCCGGTTGAAGGTCCAAAGCCCCGCCGCGCACAGGGCAAGCAGGCCGAGGAGGAGCAGGGCGATCTCGCGGGTGCGGTAGCGGACACGGCCCAGGCCCATCCCGAGGAAGGCGCCGGCAAACCCGATCCACAGGCCGCCCTTGATCGCCAGTCCGAGCAGGCCCCAACGCAGGGCGACCCAATTGCCGATCATGGCCGGATTGTGCGTGAGCCCGACCGTCTGGCCGTAGGTCATGGAGCCGCCGAAACCCATCGCCAGCGTGCACCATGCCGCGGCGCGCAACGCGGGCGGGGCGGCGGCCTGCGGTCGGAACAGCAGGACCAGGACCACGCCCACCAGCAGGCCCGCGACCATGGCGCCGGTCTCGTGGCCGTACTGCCCTCGGATTCCCCAGCCCAGGCCCCCGGCCATCGCGGCCAGGACAACCGGCTTCCAGACGGGCAACGACGGGGCCTCGGACGAGGTCTGCGGTGGGGAGGACACGACGCCCGGGACGGTAGGCGAGGCGGCACGCCTTGCCAGAAAAACGACCTGTGACCGGGAGATCCGGCTCGGCAGCCGGCGGCGCTTCTGGCTTCCTGCCGGCGGCATGTTTCGTCCCTGCATCGATCTTCGCGGTGGCCGCGTGGTCCAGATCGTCGGCGGCACCCTCACGGATTCGGGGAGTGGCACGCGGACCCGCTTTGAGTCCGACCGGCCGGCCTCCTGGTATGCCGAGCTGTACTGCCGCGACGGGCTTTCGGGGGGGCATGTGATCCTTCTGGGGCCGGGCAACGAGGCGGCGGCAAAATCCGCGCTGGCCGCCTATCCGGGCGGGCTGCAGGTGGGCGGCGGGGTCACGGCGGCGAACGCGAGGGACTGGCTGGATGCCGGGGCCTCGCACGTGATTGTCACCTCCTGGGTGTTCCGTGAGGGACGGTTGGATGGGCCGCGGTTGGCGGAGTTGCTCGCGGTGGTGGGCCGGGATCGCCTGGTGCTGGACCTGAGCTGTCGCCGGCGAGGGAATGATTACTTCGTGGTGACGGATCGCTGGCAGAAGTTCACGGACCTGAAGGTGGACGCAGCGACGCTCCGGGGACTGGCGGGTTCCTGCGCGGAGTTCCTGGTGCATGCGGTCGACGTCGAGGGTCTCTGCCGGGGCATCGACCGGGAGTTGGTCGAGCGGTTGGGGGCGGCGACGCCGCTGCCGACCACCTACGCTGGCGGGGCGAGGGCCCTGGACGATCTGGCCGAGGTGGACCGATTGGGGGGCGGCCGGATTGATCTGACCATCGGGTCGGCGCTGGATCTCTTCGGTGGCGACGGCGTGCGTTACGCGGACTGCGTGGCGTTCAACCGCGGACACGCGTCCGGCCTGGTTTGAGCCCGCACCGTCGCCGGGGAGTTTCGGGTCACGCGGAGACGCGGAGACGCGGAGATCGCGGAGGGAGATGGACCGCGAAACACGCGAAACACCCGAAACACGCGAAAGGTCTGATCGGGAACACCGGGGGGTGAGGGAGGGTCACACCCGCGGCCTGGCGGAATCCCCACGACCTCGCCCTGCTCCGCCCTCCGCGCCTCCGCGTGCGCCCGGCTTCCTCGGCCTACGCCGGCTTGGGCACCTTGTGGAGGCGGGTGGCGAAGTCCTCGAGTTCGGAGGTCTTCTCGAACCCCACGGTCACGAGGTCCACCAATCGCTCCGCCCAGGCGTAGCGGATGGACTGGTCCTTCTTTTCGTCGTCGTCCCGGAGGCGGCCTTCCCCGATGATCTTCATGCCCACAACCCCCTTCCCCTTGGCTCGGATCTGCTTGAGGACACCGCCGACCTCCTCGGGGGTGCCGTCCATGGCGATCTTGAACGGGTTGATGCGGGCGTGGACGGAGTCGACCCAGGGTTCGTCGATGCAGGCTTGGAGAGCCGGCAGCGAATGGCAGGACACTCCGTGGGCCCGGATCATTCCTTTCTTCTTCAGGCCCTCCAGTAACTCCATCTGACGCGCCAGGGTTTTCGGCCAGTCGGGGGTCTCCACGCAGTGGAGCAGGACCAGGTCCAGATGATCGGTCTTGATCTCCTTCAGGAACCGGGTGACGACGACGTCTGCGTCGGGTCGTTCGGGCTCGGGGATGCCGCCGGGGCGCCACCAGATCTTGCTGAAGACGGTGTAGCTGTCGCGGGGGAAATCGCGCAGAGCGGGCGCGATGAGAGGGAGAGTTCCGTAGAGGTCAGCGAGGTCAAAACTGCGGACGCCACGCTCGTAGAGATCGCGGATGAGTTGGTGGGCGTTTTCCGCGCCCATGCGGGTGTGGTTGGACTCCCTCATGCCGCCCCGTACGCCGGTCCCCATGCTGACGCGGGAGGTCCGGATGCCGGTTCGACCGAGCGTGACGGTGTCGAAGGCGCTGAGTCTTTCTCCGCTGGAGGCGAGGGGTGCCACTGGAACGGCACCCTGCATAGGGAGTCCGGGTGAGGTTCCGAGGGCGAAGGCACCGACGCCCAGCGCGGACGTGCGGAGGAAATGCCGGCGATCGAGTTTCATGGGGCTTTCGTTTGGAGCTTGAATAATTTGTACGCGGTCCATTCCTCGGACGGAAGCCTGAAGACGTCGCCCGGATTCCACGATTCCACGGCTTGCCTCTGGACGGAATCGGGTGCTAGGAAGCGCCTTTCCGAGGCTCCGGGGCGCGGCGGCGGAAGTCCTTGGGACGCGGTAAACCAAGATCAACCCTTGCCTATGCATCTCGAGTCCAACCCCAGGTCTGTTCCTCCCCGGCGTAGCGTGTCCGCCAGTTCCCCATTCCTACTGGTCGCCGTCCTGCTTGCGGGCTCGGCTGGCATGGCAGAGGCCGCGGCAGTGGTCACGCTGCAGGTGCAGCGGGCAGCCTCGTTGGAGGGGCCCTGGTCCAAGGTCACCGAAATCGACGTTCCCGCCGTGGAGCCGGGCGAGTATTTTCGGGTTGGCATCGATCCCGCGGGCAAGGTGGAGGTTCCCGCGCACTTCACCCGGATCCCCGCCGGGGTCTTTACCCTGGGCACGCCGGACACCGAAGCCAACCGGCGTACGTCGGAGGGGCCGCAGACCGTGGTGCGGCTCACCGAAGGTTTCTGGATGAGCCGCTACGAGACGACCCAGCGCGAGTGGGTGGCGGTGATGGGAACCAATCCATCGCCGAACTCCGGGGATCCGGAACTGCCCATGGACAACGTCAGCCATCAGGACGCGCTGGAGTATTGCTCCAAGTTGACGACCCTGGAGCGTGCCGCCGGCCGTCTGCCGCATGGACTCGTGTACCGGTTGCCGACGGAGGCGGAGTGGGAGTACGCCTGCCGGGCCGGAACCACCAACGCCACGTTCTTCGGCGATGCGCTTTCCTCGACCAATGCGAATTTCGCCGGTGACTTTCCCTATGGCGGGGCTGAGAAGGGCCCGAGCCTGGGGCGCACCGCCCGGGTTGGCTCCTATCCGCCGAATGCCTGGGGCCTGTACGACATGCATGGGAATGTCTGGGAGTGGTGCGTGGACTGGCATCCCAGCCGGCTTCCCGGAGGGCGGGTGGCGGATCCGGTGGGACAGGGTTCCACCCGGCAGAGAGCGCTGCGCGGGGGCGCCTGGCATAATGAGGGCGTGTTCTGCCGGTCGGGCTTTCGCTATCTGATCGGTCCGGTTTTTCGGGCGTTTTCGAGCGGCCTTCGACCGGTGATCGCCGCGCCACTCTGAGCGTACCGGGTCGCCGGTGATGCGGGTTCCGGGAGGGCGCCGTGGGATCGGGATCGCACCGGTTTCGATCCGCCTCCGGGGCTGCTGACCACGGGAACCGGTTCCGATTCGACGGAACCTCCCGGATCGTGTCCCCGAGGTCGGCCGGTGGCCGGCTGCATTTCGCGGACAAGGCGTTGTTTTGGGCGAACCCCGGGGGGAAGCTGCGCCTGTGACTGCCTTCAAGCGGGTTCTGAGCAGGTCGTCGAGGCTGACCAGCACCGTCGCGAGGCGCGTGAGTTCGGCGAGGTTGCGTGGGGGGCTCTGGAACGGGGAGGTGGCCGTGGCGGTGGTGCTCGGGGTTTTCCTGCTGGCAGGCGCCGCCGCCCGGGGAGCGGCGGAACGGGCGGTTGCCGCCGCGGCTTCCGGGTTGGACGCGCGCCTGCCCATCCGGGGCTTCTGCATCGGAGCGCCAGGCAAGGCGGAGGTGGATCGCTTCGTCCAGTTCATCGCGGACGAACTCGCCCCCCGCGCGGTGAATACCCTGATCCTGCGGGTCGACTTCAATTTCGAGTATACCAAGCATCCCGAGCTGCGGGATTCCTCCCCGCTGTCGCGTGACGACGTGGGGAAGATCGTCGCCGTCTGTCGCGAGCGAGGCATTCGCGTGATCCCCCAGGTGAACCTCCTGGGCCATCAGTCCTGGGCCACCCGCCTGGGGGCGCTGCTGCGGGTCTATCCCGACTTCGACGAAACGCCGTGGGTCAAGATGCCGGAGAAGTACCGGTGGCCGAACCCGGACGGGCTCTACTGCAAGAGCTACTGTTCCCTTCATCCGGGCGTCCATGAGGTGGTGTTCAGCCTGGTGGACGAGATCTGCGAGGCCTTCCAGACCGACGCCTTCCATGCCGGCATGGACGAGGTGTTCTACCTCGGCGAGAGCCGTTGTCCCCGGTGTGGTGGGAAGGACAAGGCCGAGCTCTTTGCAGGCGAGGTCCGCCGCATCCGGGACCACTTGGCGGGGCGGGGGCGTTCGCTCTGGATCTGGGGCGACCGGCTCCTGGACGGCGTCACCACCGGCCTCGGCGAATGGGAGGCGAGCAAGAACGACACCCATCGGGCCATCGATCTCATTCCCAAGGACGTGGTGATCTGCGACTGGCACTACGACCGGGCGGAACAGACCGCGGTGTATTTCGCCATGAAAGGGTTCCGCGTGGTGACCTGCCCATGGAAGAAGCAGCCCAGTGCCGTGCTGCAGGTCCAGGACATGGTGAAATTCCGGGAACAGTCCTCCCCGCTCCTGCGCGATCAGTTCCAGGGGATCGTTCAGACCGCCTGGTCCGGGGCTGGGTCGTTCATGCGGGAATTCGCGCGCCTGAAGGCCGGGGAGAAGCCCGAGCCCGGCACGGACACCGAATCCGCGTGCCTCGTGCGGACGTTCGAGGAGATCGGCCGGTTTGCGGCAGTTGCTCCTGGTACCGCGTCCATTCCGGCACCTCCGTCCCCGCAGCCGAAATCCAAGGTGCTGATCGTGACCGGGGTGGACTATCCGGGTCATCCGTGGCGGGAGACCGCGCCCGCCCTTCGTGCGATCCTCGCGCGGGATGCGCGGCTCGAGCCGGTGATCGTGGAGAACCCGGCCGAGCTGGGTTCACCGCGGCTGCGCGACTGGGACGTGATCATCCTGCACTTCATGGACTGGGAAACGCCGGGGCCGGATGCCGCGGCCCGCGAGAACTTCCGCGCGGCGATCGCTGGTGGGAAAGGGTTGCTCCTCACCCACTTTGCCTGCGGGGCGTGGGACGGCGGTGAATGGCCGGAGTTCGCGCGTCTGGCGGGGCGGGTCTGGGACCCGAAGCTCCGGGGACACGATCCGCACGGGACGTTCCGTGTGGAGATCGCCGATACGGCCCACCCCATCACGCGGGGCCTCGCTTCGTTCGAGATCCTCGACGAACTCTACACCTGCCTCGCGGGTGATGCGCCGATCCGGGTGCTGGCGCAGTCGACGTCGCGCGTGGACGGCCGGAACTACCCGATGGCGTTCGTGCTCGATTATGAGCGGGGGCGGGTGTTCCACACGGTGCTGGGGCACGACGCCCGGGCCTATGCCAACGACCAGGGCGTGGGGGAGTTGCTCCGACGCGGTTGCGCCTGGGCCGCCGGGTTGCCACCGGTCGCGGCGGCAGGAGCCCGTTGAACCGGGGCCGCCTTCCGGGCGTCGCGGACCCACCGCGGCCGCCCGGCGTCTTCCCAGCTCAGGGCGCCGTCGGTACCGGTCGGTTTCGATAGCGTTCGTAGAGCCGCGTGTGGCGGCTCTCGAGCGTCACCTCGCGTCCCTCGATCCAAAGTCTGGAGGCAGACGCTGGACGAGGCGAGCGGGTGACCGGACCAGACGGCGAAATCGCCGTGCTTGCCCGGTTCGAGGGAACCCACCGGATGATCCACCCGGAGTTGGCGTGCCGGGTTGAGGTTGACGAACCGGAGGGATTCCTCCGGAGGGGTCCCACCATACTTCACGGCTTTGGCCGCTTCCAGGTTCAGACGCCGTGCATGGTCGCTGGAGTCGGAGTTGAAACTCACGTTGACCCCGCGCTCGCGGAGAATCGAACCGGCGTAGGGGATGGCGTCGAGGACCTCGAACTTGAAGGCCCACCAGTCCGAGAAGGCGCTCGCCCCGGCGCCGTGGCAGGCGGCCCACCGACTCGATCCGACCGTCGCGAACGAACAGGGTGGCATTGGTCAGAATGCCTTGGGGGCCGGACGTCCAGAGAGTCGCATGCGCCACCAGGACGCCGGCTGGTTGGAGCAGGGCTCCCCGGCCGGCGAGCGGTTCGCGGGCCACGCGGCGGCGCGCGAGTTCACGCATTTCGGCCACTCGGTTGGTTTTGCCGGCGGCGGGGACGGTGGCGCCGTCGCTCGCGGTGACCGTCGGTGGTGGGTTCGTGGTCGTGCCCGCGTGGGGCCCGGCCGGCGGGTTGGTCGTCGCCAGGCTGGCGGCCGGTCGGGCCGGCGGCTCCGGAAGCTCGAACGGAATTCCATCCACCCACACGGCGCGGACCGGGTGTTCCGGCTCGAAATAACTCCCGGCCACGACGGTGAGGTTGGCGATCCGACCCGGCTCGAGGGTGCCGAGTTGACCCGCGACCCTGCAGATCCGGGCCGGGACCGTGGTCAACGCGGCCAGCGCCTCGGCCTCCGCCAACCCGCGATCAATCGCGGCCCGCAGGTTCCGCCGGAACTCCTTGCGATCCCCCAGCCCATGGGAAGTCAGGGCCACTTCGGCGCCGGCCCGTCGGAGCACTGCCGGGTTTTCGGGCGCCCAATCCCAGGCTCGCAACTGGTCGAGGGAGACGTCGTCCCACCCGGTGTCGTCAGGGAACTTCGGGAGTGCCGGAAACGCGATCGGCACAATCCACAGGCCCCCGGCGCTGGCGGTGACGGCGAGGTCGGGACGGCGCCATTCCTGTCCGGAGGCGATGAGCGTCCAGTTCGAGAGACCGAACTCCGCGGCGAGCCGGGCCGCGCGGTCCGCCATGAGGACGCTGCCGGGTTCCAGGAACACGGGGTGGCCCCCGGAGGACCGGGGCCAGGGCTTCGAGGGCGAGGTTGGCGGCAGGGCGGGGACGGGTGTTGGGGTGGGCCGCGTAGTGCGCCTGGTCCACCTCGTGGTGCCGGGCGTCGAGCAGGGTTTGGCGAATGAGCGCGATCACGCCCATCAACGACGCCGGATAGGGGCTCGCGCCCAGCGGTTCGTCGTCGTCCCCGGCGCGCCCGGCGTCAAAGGCCAGGCATTGTGCGGTGTCAGGTCGGATCAGGGCAGAATTGGGGCCGGCGTCGCCCAGGGCGAACAGGGCCGCTTCACCGCGGAACAGGCCGCGCGCGGGCACGACGTTGGCCGCGGCGAAGCCGAGTTCGCGCAGGCCCTCGACCCGCTTGCGGTCTGGGGAGTAGCCGGCGGCTATCCGAAGCTCGGGGGTGACCGAGCGGGAAATTGCGCCCGGACCGGGGTTGCCGGGGTCGGGCTCCTGGCCGGGGACGCCGTAGAACCGTGGCCCCGAGGTGTCATCGCTGGCCGTCGCGCCGGATCCGCCCTGATCGATCGGCTGGCTGCCGGTGGTCGAGACCGGTTGCACGCGTGGGTCCGTCGCCACGTAGGGATCGAGGAAACCAGCGTAGACCGTCAAGCCGCGCAAGTCCCAGAGGCGCGCCGCGGCCGGAGGGGGCTCGGCGCTGACCGTGCTGATCAGGCCGTTGCTGATGGCGATCGTGACGTTGGTGAGTTCCGTCCCCGGCCGGGGGATCACGCGCGCACCGGTCAGCGCATGGAGGGACCGGGGTCGCGGTCGGAAGCCCGGCGGATCGGCAGCGGTGGCTGCGAGGCAGACCAGGGCGAGAACCGCGAGTGCGGCGTGGCAACGCACGAGGCGGGACTATGAGGGTGCGTCGTGCGGCACCAAGAAGATGTTGCCGGTCTGGAAGCACCGCGCACCCGGGAGAATGTGGGGTCACGCAGGCGCGGAGTCCGCGGAGGGGAGGGAGTGGTCACGGGGTGGGTGGGGAGGGACCGCCGCGGCCTGGGCTGGAACGTCGTCCGGCCCGCGCTCCGCGCTCCCCGCGCCTCCGCGTGAGCCCGGTTTTCGGCGGTCAGCGCCGCGCCGCGGGACTGGTAGGCCGGGTGAGCCAGTCGGACACTTTCTCGGCCCAGAGTTCGCCGTGCCGGGTGAGACCTTGAGCGCTGAAATGAACGCCGTCGCGGTACCCGGCACGGAGCGCGTCCGTATCGGGACCGGGCAGGGTCAGTCCGCTCTCCCACAGCGCGGCCTGGGCGGCGCGGAACTCCGGGTCCGCCGGGTCGGCTTCGGAGTGGTAGGTTGCCTGGGCGGTGACCCAGGGGACGTCCCACCCCGCGGCGTCGCGACTCGCCCGCACCAGCCGTTCCATGAACTGCCGATACTGGTCCCCGGTGATCTGGCGGTCGGCGGGGTAACCGCTGCGGGCCTGACCGGCGTCGGACTCCCCCTGGTGCCACAGGATCGCCCGACACCCGCCCGGCCCGAGGACTCGGAGCCGGTTGGCTAGGCGGTCGAAGAGCTCGCCGGTGGACTCCCAAGTCCCCGGGGCGACCGCCACCACGTGAGCTCCGGTGGTGGGTTGGTTCGTCATGCGATCCCCGCGGGGGAGCCATTCCCGGACGCTGGTGCCTCCCGCCCCGACGCTCAGGAAGCCGACCGGCAGGTTGAACCGGCCGACGAGTGCGTCGCCGAGGGCGGGAACAAAACTGCCGCCGTCGCCGCTCGCGCCGGGCTGGGGGTCGTCGGCAGGCCGCCATCGGCGACCGTCGAAGGCCACCACCAGGCCGCTCGCCGGGCGCTGGCGTTCGCTGCCATGATTGCCCGAGTTGGACTGTCCGGCGATCAGGAAGACGTCGCCGACGCCGACCTGTTCCACCCGGACGACCGTCGGTCGAGTTCCGCGGGTGCGGGTACGGGTACGGATTTCGCAGGCGTACCACCCGCCGGCCGGGGCTTGGAGCTCGCTCCGGAATACCCCGGTGACAGGCCCGACTGTGACGTGGCGCCAGCGCGTCGACAGCCGCCTGTCGGGGCCGTGTCCGAGCAGGCGGGCTTCCACTCGGTGGGCGGTGCTGGGGGCCTGTCCCTGAACCAGCACTCGTCCTGAGGTGGCGCTCTGGCGCTGGAATACCTGGTAGGGGAGCGGGGAGGTCAGTTGGAGCGTGTCCACGGCCTCGCCGGGACCCGAGGTGGCGAGCATTGTGAGAGCGAGCAGGAAGGGCAGCCTCCAAGGGGGGTGTGGTGGTGGGCAGTTCATGGGTGTACGGTTCAAAAACTGGCGCTTGCGGGGGTGGGGGGCGGTCCGGATAATGGTCTTGCGCGGTGAGTTCGTTCCTGCGCGACGCGGGTGCCAGAGTAGCTCAGGGGTAGAGCAGAGGACTCATAAGCCTTTGGTCGGGGGTTCAATTCCCTCCTCTGGCACCACTTCCAAGCCGCGATAAAGGCTCGTTTTTATTGGTTGAAACGCACTTCCTAGCCTCCCATCGGTAAATCCCTTCAATTCCGGGATTGCCACCCAAACACCCGTTTTCTGGCAACCGCTGGCAACCGGCCACGGGGCGAGGACAGGCCCCGGTTGCCGTCGCGGTTGGCAGGGTGAAACGGCGAACCCGTCGCCACCACCTCCCACGCTGCCCTGGGAGGCGCCGGAGCAGGTGGGGATGATGCAGGACAGCGGGCCATCGGGTGCGGCGCCACACTGCCCCTCGCGAGGGGGGGGGGGTCAGTCCCGGTAATTGACAATGCAGCGGGGCGCGCCAACGGCTGATTCGTGGGACTGCCCCCTCCGGTGTGCGGGTGTGGGACTGACCCCTCCGGGACGCCTCCGGTGATGACCCCAGCGGGGTGCGCCGCACGGCACGTGGACACCACCCAAGTTGGGGCAGCAATCACATGGGTATCCACCGATCCCTTGCGCGGAGTGGGAATTCGTGGGTGGGCGGATCAGAGATAGGTGAAGCCGGGCGGCTCCGTAGCGAGGCGCGGGAGTTGGTCGGTGAGCTGATGAGTGGGTTTCGGTTTATCATAAAATGCTTGTCAACAAAAATCTTGTTGGTCTAGTCTCTTGTCCCTCAACTCGATACGGATCGCCCGGGCGGGCTGGCCGTGCAGTGTGACAAGCAAGCGTAAACAACAACTCAGGGAAGTTTCTATGTCTCTAAGACCTCTCAATGTCGGTTTGGTGGGTGGCGGCAAGGGCGCCTTCATCGTCCAGCCTCATCAAAAAGCGATCCATTTTGACGGCACCCGCCGCGTCGTCGCGGGCGCGTTGTTCCCCGATGCCAAGATCGCGCTCGAGGAAGCCGCAAACTGGCCTTATCCGATCACAGGCTACGGCTCCTACGATGAGATGATCGCGGCGAACAAGACACTGCCCGAGGACCAGAGGCTGGATTACATCCTGATCGTGACGCCGAATTTCGTACACTACGATCCGGCCATGAAGGCGATGAAGGCGGGCATCGCTGTGTTCTGTGAGAAGCCACTCTGCCTGAATCTCAAGGAAGCCAACGACCTGGTAAGGACCTCACGCAAGCTGGGGGTTCCGTTCGGCGTGGCGCACACTTACCTCGGTCACTGGACCAGTCGCTTCAGCCGTTACATCGTCCAGAGCGGGCTGCTCGGGGATGTGCGGTGGGTGGACAGCTACTACCTGCAGGGCTGGCTCGCGACCAAGCTCGAGGCCACCGGGCAGCAACAGGCCTCCTGGCGTGTTGATCCCAAGCGCGCCGGCGGTTCCGGGTGCGGCGGCGACATCGGCACCCACGCACTGATGCAACTCCGCTATGTCACCGGCCTCGATGTCACGCAGCTTTCCGCCCAGATGGAGACTTTCGTGGAAGGTCGGCAGTTGGATGACCACTTCACCATCTACTGCAAGCTCAGCAACGGCGGCAAGGCGCTCGTGCGGGCCTCCCAGATCTGCATCGGTTCAAAGAACGATCTGGGCCTCATGGTGTCCGGCACGAAGGGCACGCTCCGCTGGCGTCAGGAGGAACCGGAGAGCATCACGATCCACCTGGCCAACCAGCCGGACCGCGTCTACTGGCGCGGCGCCGTCACCCCGGGCGACGGTTTCATCCCTAAGGACGCGCCGGCCGACCTGATGGCGGAACCGACGGTGCCGGCGGGGCATCCCGAGGCGTTCCATGACGCCTTCGCGCGCCTGCACCGTTGCTTCGAGGCCGACGTACGGAAGTGGAAGGGCTGCGGAAAGTTCGCCGGTGACGGCTCGAAATACGCGAACGTGGAGGACGGCTGGACGGGCATCGCCTTCATCGAGACCTGCGTGAAGAGCCATCAGAAGAAGGGCGCGTGGACGGCCATGCCGAAGAAGCTCTGAACGTCGGTCGCTTCTCCAGAGGGACGGCGAGCCCGCCGTCCCTCTTTTCCCAGGTGCGCCTGCTACCGCAGCTCCGGCGCGTGTCCGGTCCCTGGCGTGAGATGGCGCGCAGCCCCCCAACTTCCCACCACCTTCGGCAACTCGAGGGTCAGGAGGGGGATTCTCCCACCAACAACCAAGCCCGCATGAAATACGTTGACGGCGAACAGCGGGCCGAACCACCCGGCTCGGGTGCCATCGAATCCACCTGCCGACAGCAGCAGTGCCGCATGAAGCGTTGCGGCCAGTTCTAGAGCACCTCCGGCGACGAGGCTTTACTCGATCTGGAAACCTGCTGGCGCAAGGAGCGTTGGGATCTGCTCTTCCCGCATGCGAAGCTCACCTCCGCCTCGCAAAACCGAGCCTCGCTCCAGCCCCGCTCCCCCGACCACTCCATCAATCCGGCCTCCGTTTGGACCCTCTCCCCCCGAAAACCGTGAGATGCGCCCAACTGCTGCCCGCGCTGCGGGCTCAGAACGGGCTGGCATGAAGCGGGGGTGTCGGCAGATGATCCCAGCCGCAACCCTCATTTCCAACTGGCCATGACGACAATCCCTCCGGTTCGTTCCTCGTATCCTCGCCCCGTCACCCTGCTCCT
>JBBQML010000046.1:0-13174 GCA_038328885.1 Verrucomicrobiota bacterium
TGGTCGGGAATCGGGTGGGGGTCGTTACCGTGCCCAAGTCGGCTGTGAACAGCTTCCCGAAAACCTCGGCAAATCCTTGGTTTGGCGGGTGGGCACGTCAAGCAGAGATAGGACCCGAACGCCGCCGCCGACCCGTCGGGCATAGATGACGGTCCGGGAATTAGGCGCCCAGACGGGGTCTTCCCCCGTGACGACCCGGTCAGCCTCCCCGCCGCCCGCCGGCACGACGCAGATCTCGAAGCCCCCGCCCCGCTGGGTGGTGAACACGATGGAACGGCCGTCCGGCGACCAGTCGGGTTCGGTGGCGTTCGAGACGCCGCTCGCACGGAGCCTGCGCGGTTGGCCGCCCGAGGCGGGGATCAGGTAAAGGGCCGACGGACCGCCGGAGCGCGACGAGAAGCAGAGGGTGCTGCCGTCCGCGGACCAGCAGGGCGAGGAGTCGCCCTGACGGTTGTTGGTGAGGCGGGTGAGCCCGGTGCCGTCGAGTCGCATCGTGTAGAGGTTGGGACTGCCGTCCTTGCTCAGTATCATCGCCACCCGTTGGCCGTCGGGGGACACGGCCGCGGAACTGTTCAGCCCGGCATGCCGCGAGAGCGGGCGCCGTTCGCCAGTGCTCAGGTCGTGCAGGAAGACGTCCGGATTCCCGAGCCGGTACGAAGTGTAGAGGAGCGACCGGCGATTCGGCACCCAGGTGGGCGCGGCAACGATTGAACGGTCGTTGGTGAGCTTTCTCACGTTGTGGCCGTCGTAGTCGGCCACGCAGATCTCCGACTCCCCCTGGGATGGCTCGGACTTGAACGCGATGAGGGTCTGAGCGATGCCCTGCCCGCCGAGCGTCCGGACCACGTCGTCGGCGAGTGCGTGCGCCTGTTGTCGCAAGGATCCCCCGCTGTAGGCCTTGGCGAAGAGGCTCACCTGATTGCGGTCGGCCAACCGGCCCTCGACCCGGCTGCCGTTGCTTCCGGAGAGGACCATTTGTGCCTCGGCTTCCGGGACCACGCGGCAGCCGGCGACCTCGAGGTCGAAGCGCAGGGTCGCGGCCACCTCGCCCGAGAATCCGGCCAGCGCCAGGGGGAACGGGCTGGTCGCGTCGCGGTAGAGGACAATCCTGGCCGGGGCCGCTGCTGGCGGGCTTTGCGCGGGCGCGGGCGCGGGCGCCGGCAGGAGGAGGGCCAGCGCCAGCAGCCAGCATCGGGGGGAGGGTGGGATCGGGGACGGGAGACTCATCAGAAAGAACGTTTGCCGCGTAAGTTGAAGCCGATGACGAAAGTGCGTGTCTCCTCGGGGGCACCTGGCTCGAAGGCGGGTACTTGGGTCACGCGCGCGAGGGTCTCTTGGACCGAGCGGTCCAGGGCTGCGACGCCCGAGCGTTTCACGATGCGTGCACTGAGGATCTTTCCGTCGCGACGGACCCCCACCTCGACGTCCGCCGTGGCGAGGTCATCACTGACGTTGCGGGGTGCCACCCAGGCTCGGTCGAAGGCGTTTCTTAGCAGATAGGCGTAGGCGGAGGCGCCGCCCCCCCCCCCTCCACCGCCGCCAGCGGTCCCTCCAACATTCCCGGTGGCGGTGATTTGGACGTTGACTGTGCCACGGCCTCCGGATGAACGCTCCAGCGCGCCGCTTGCGCTGGCGATGGAGCGGGCGAGTTGATTGATCCGGTCGCGCTGGACGCGCTCGGGGGAGGGGCCCGAGGGCTTCTCCACCAGGGGTTCCGGACGCAGTTGGCTGGCGGGTTTGACGGGTTGGGCCTTGCTGAAGTCGAACCGGGGGGTGGGCTTGGGGGTCGGTTTGGGGGCCGGCTTCTCGGGCGAAGGGGATCTGGGCAGGACGAAGCCGGGGCCGTCGAGCTTCGGCAGGTCAAACTGCACGGCGGGAGGGACACTCTCCTGTTTCTCGGCGGGGGGAGTCGGAGTCGGCGCCTTCGCTTCCCGAGGCGGTGGGGGTGTGGGTGCCGGTTCACGGGTCGCGGCGGGTTGCGCGGGCGCCGGGCCGGTGGAGCCGGCGGCCAGGGCCGCATCCACGAGTTCGCCGGGGATGAGGTTGATCCCGGGCCCCAACTGGTTCTCCAACGGGCGCTCGGAGCGGAAGCCTGGCATGAAGAGCAGCACGCCCAGGAGGAGCGCATGGGCCAGCGCCGAACTCACGAGACAGCGGGTTTGGAGACGCTGGTTCATCGTTCGGGAAAGAAGCGCGGCCGGAACCGCGTGATGCCGCTGCGCTGGCAACGATCCATGAGCGCCGCCACCACCTCCCAATCGACCTGGCCATCAGCCCGCACGTCGACCACCATCCTGGGGTTTCGTCCCGCCTCGCTGACCAGGATGGGCACCAACTGCTCGAGCGTCAGCGCCTGCCCGTCGAGTTGGTATCTGCCTTCCGCGCTCACCTCCACCGTCTTGATGTCGCGCCGTTCCAGCCGGGGATCATCGGGCGAGCCTCCCTTGGGCAGGTCCAACCGGATGCTTTGCTCGAGCAGCGGAGTGGTGATCACGAAGATGATGAGCAGGACGAAGGCGAGGTCCAGCAGCGGCGTGACGTTGATGTCCGCCAGGGTGACCAGCGCGTTTTTCTGGGAGAAGCGGCGCATGGGGTGACTACGGGCTGGGACGCTCCTCGACGAAGTGCTCCTCGAGAAACTCCACCTCCATGCGGGCGGCGAGCTCCTGCGCGAAGTTGTCCATTTCCACCGTCAGGACTCGGAGAGTGTGCACCAGCCAGTTGTATCCGAACATCGAGGGGATCGCCACCATCAGGCCCGCGACGGTGGTGACCAGCGCGCCGGCAACACCCGGCGCCATCATCTGCAGGGTGGCGGAACCCATGGTCGCTCCGACCACCCCCCCGAAGGCGTCCATGACTCCCCAAACCGTCCCGAGCAAGCCGAGGAAAGGTGCGCCGCTGACGGCGATGGCCAGCAAGATCAACCCGGCTTCCAGCTTGAGGGCCTCCTCGGCCACCCGTCGTTCGAGCGCTCCTTTGACCAACTCCATGGCCTTGAGGCTGAGTTGGCGGCTGGAATGCTTGTGTGCCGCGGGCCGCAGGTGCTGTGCAAGCTCTTCGCAGCCACGTTCATAGACGGTGAAGAGGGGGCAGCCCTCGACCTTCACCCGCCGATCGTGGATCTCGGTGACCCCTTTCTGGCCGCGGTATTCCTGCCGGAAGAGGCGATTCAGCCGTCGGGCTCTTCCCATCTGCAAGGCCTTGGAGGTCATCACCGACCAGGCAAACATCGAAAAGACGATCAGAATGCCGATGACAACCTTCCCCTCCAGCGTTGCCCGTTGATAATTATCGAGCAAGCTGCTCTGGGCAAATAACTCAAAGGCAGCGAATTCCATGGGGATAGGCCACGACCGATAGGCCTTGCCGGGTGTAAGGCTACCAGCGGTTGAGGTCAAAGCCTTTTCCGGGCCGGATGGAGGCGAGGATGGACTTTATTGAAAAAGCTGCCGGATATCCGGCCCGTGGGGATTTCAGGCGAAGCGTTCGTCGCCGGGTGGAAGGCCCGTTGATCGCGTAGATCCGCACCTTCCGAGCGTCACTTCGTCGCTGTCGGGTGCGTCGTTTTGGCTCGCGGCGGCGGGGATGGCCCTGGGTCACGGGTGGCTACTGATTGGCTAACTTGTTGGTAGTCAGTCTGGAGTGGTGGTAATGGGGGCCTGGCACGGAGTCAGCTATGGATTATGGAAAGGTATATGGCCAAAGTTCTAGGCATTGATTTGGGGACGACGAACTCCTGCATGGCGATCATGGAAGCCGGGGAGCCCGCCGTCCTCGAGAATTCCGAGGGTCGCCGGACCACTCCTTCGGTCGTGGCTTTCTCGAAAGCCGGCGAACGGATCGTGGGGGAGGCGGCCAAGCGGCAGGCGATCACCAACCCACGCAATACGGTCTACTCGATCAAGCGTTTCATGGGGCGCAAGTTCTCCGAGATCCAGGAGGAGATCAAGCGGGTGCCCTACAAGGTGGTGGAGGCTCCGAACGGGGACGCCCACGTGGAGGTGGAGGTGGGTGGTGAGGTGAAGCGCTTCAGCCCGCCGGAGGTGTCGGCCATGATCCTCGCCAAGTTGAAGGCGGATGCGGAGATGCGTTTGGGCGAGACGATCACCCAGGCGGTGATCACCGTTCCGGCCTACTTCAACGACTCGCAGCGCCAGGCCACGAAGGATGCGGGCAGGATCGCCGGTCTCGAGGTTCTCCGCATCATCAACGAGCCCACCGCCGCGTCCCTGGCTTACGGGCTCGATCGCAAGAAGGACGAGATCATTGCGGTGTACGATCTGGGCGGCGGCACCTTCGACATCTCGGTCCTGGAGATTGGCGAGGGCGTGTTCGAGGTGAAGGCTACCAATGGCGATACACACCTCGGTGGCGATGACTGGGACAACCGTCTGATCGACTGGATTCTGGACGAGTTCAAGCACGATTCCGGCGTGGATCTCCGTCGTCAGCCTGATGCGCTGCAGCGGATCAAGGAGGAGGCCGAGAAGGCGAAGATCGCCCTGAGTTCCTCGCAGCAGTACGAGATCAACCTGCCCTTCATCACCGCCGACGCCAGTGGTCCGAAGCACATCCAGAAGACACTGACACGGGCCCGGATGGAGCAACTGTGCGACGATCTTTTCGAACGCACGGTGGTTCCCGTGCGCAACTGCCTGAAGGACGCGGGGTTCACCACGGACCGCATCAGTGAGTTGGTCCTGGTGGGCGGCATGACCCGCATGCCCCGCGTGGTGGAAACCGCGCGCGGTCTGGTCAACAAGGCCCCACACCAGGGCGTGAATCCGGACGAAGTGGTGGCCATCGGCGCCGGCATCCAGGGCGGCGTGCTCAAGGGTGAGGTGAAGGACGTTCTCCTGCTGGACGTGACACCCCTCTCCCTGGGGATTGAGACCCTGGGTGGGGTTTTCACCCGGTTGATCGAGCGCAACACCACCGTGCCGACGCGCAAGTCGGAGATCTTCTCGACCGCCGCTGACAACCAGCCCGGGGTGGAAATCCACGTGCTCCAGGGAGAGCGGCAATTCTCCCGGGACAACAAGACGATCGGCAAGTTCCAACTCACCGACATCCCGCCGGCGCCCCGTGGGATGCCGCAGATCGAAGTCACGTTCGACATCGACGCGAACGGAATTCTGCACGTGAGTGCGAAGAACCTGGGCACGGGCAAGGAGCAGAAGATCACCATTTCCGCGTCCAGCGGCCTCTCCAAGGATGAGGTCGAGCGCATGCGGCGCGATGCGGAGACCCACGCCGACGAAGACCGGAAGCGGCGCGAGGAAGTCGAACTCCGGAACGAGGCGGACGGTGCCGTCTACCGCACCGAGAAACTGATTCGCGACAGCGGCGAGAAACTTTCCGCCCCTCGGAAGTCAGCCATCGAGACGGCGTTGAGCGGCCTGAGAGAGGCGCTCAAGGCCGGCGAAATCGGGGGCATACGCACCGCGAACGAGACTCTGAACCAGGCCTGGCAGGCGGCGTCGGAGGAACTCTACAAGGCCGGAGCGGCTGCCCAGGGCGGACCCGGGCCCGACGGATCGGCCGCGGGGCCTGATACCGGGCCGGATTCCGGGGCGGCTGCCGGAGCCACCGGGGCGGGCGCGGGCGATCGGGGGAGCAAGCCCGAAGGCACCGTGATCGACGCGGAGATCGTGGACGAGAAGAAGAAATGAGCTTCCGGGCGACCGCGCGACCCGCAAAGCGGGCGGGCGGCGTGGCGGGATGATCCCTTCGTGGGTACGGAGAGGGTCGAGGCAGACCACCAACCAAACCAAGACAGCAAACTAACGACAAGTCACTATGGCACTGAACGTCAAACCTCTCGGTGACAGGGTCCTCGTGGAACCCGCCGAGGAAAAGGAAAGCAAGAAGGGCGGAATCATCATCCCGGACACCGCCAAGGAAAAGCCGATGGAAGCCATCGTGCGCGCGCTTGGGACCGGCAAGACCGATGATGACGGAAAGAAGGTCCCCTTCGAGGTGAAGATCAACGACCGTGTGCTGATCAGCAAGTATGGTGGTACCGAGATCAAGATCGACGGCCGCGAGTACAAGATTCTCGGCTCCGATGACATCCTCGCCGTCCTCGAATAACTGATTTTAACCCCCAATCGAGAAACTCGAAGAATATTATGGCAGCAAAACAACTGTTGTTCGATGAGGCAGCGCGTCAGGCCCTCCTGCGCGGCGTCAGCCTGCTCACCAAGGCCGTCTCGGCCACCCTGGGGCCCAAGGGCCGCAATGTCGTTCTTGACAAGAAATTCGGGTCCCCGACGGTGACCAAGGACGGTGTCACGGTGGCGAAGGAGATCGAGCTCTCCGATCCCTACGAGAACATGGGCGCGCAGATGGTGCGCGAGGTTGCTAGCAAGACCAGTGACGCGGCGGGTGACGGCACCACCACGGCCACGGTGCTCGCCGAGGCGATTTATCGCGAAGGTCTCAAGTACGTGACCTCGGGCGCCAACCCGACCTGCATCCAGCGCGGCATTCAGAAGGGCGTGGAGGGCGCGGTCGAGCACCTCGCGAAGATCTCCAAGAAGGTCAAGGACAAGGAAGAGATCAAGCAGGTCGCCACCGTGTCCGCGAACTGGGACACCACGATCGGCAGCATCATCGCGGAAGCGATGGACAAGGTCGGCAAGGACGGCACGATCACGGTCGAGGAAGCGAAGTCCATCGACACCACGCTCGACGTGGTCGAGGGCATGCAGTTCGACAAGGGTTACCTCTCCCCCTACTTCGTCACCAACGCGGAGACGATGGAGGTGAAGCTCGAGGATCCCTACATCATGATCTACGAGAAGAAGATCAGCTCGTTGAAGGACCTGCTTCCGATCCTCGAGCGCATCGCCAAGGTGGGCAAGCCGCTCCTGGTGATCTCCGAAGAGGTCGAGGGTGAGGCGCTGGCCACGCTCGTGGTGAACAAACTCCGGGGCGTGCTGAACGTCTGCGCCGTGAAGGCGCCGGGCTTCGGGGACCGCCGCAAGGCCATGATGGAAGATATCGCCATCCTGACCGGTGGGCTCTGCATCACCGAGGATCTGGGTATCAAGCTCGAGAACCTGCAGGTCGAGGACCTTGGCCGCGCGAAGAGCGTGGTGATCGACAAGGAAAACACCACAATCGTCGAAGGCGGTGGCAAGAGCTCCGAGATCCAGGGCCGCGTGAACCAGATCCGGCGCCAGATCGATGAGACGACCAGCGATTACGACCGCGAGAAGCTTCAGGAACGCCTGGCCAAGCTCGCCGGCGGCGTGGCGGTCATCAACGTTGGTGCCGCGACCGAGACCGAGATGAAGGAGAAGAAGGCTCGCGTTGAGGACGCCCTCCATGCCACCCGCGCCGCCGTGGAAGAAGGCATCGTTGCGGGCGGCGGTGTGGCGCTCATCCGCTGCATCTCGGCCATCGAGGCCATCAAGGGCGGGAACGAGGACGAACAGATCGGCGTGGACATCGTCCGCAAGGCCGTTGAGTTCCCTCTGCGCGCACTGGCCGCGAACGCGGGTGTTGATGGCTCCCTGGTCGTCCAGGAGGTCAAGCGCCGCAAGGGCAACGACGGTTACAACGTGGCTACCGGGGAGTACGAGGATCTCGTGAAGGCGGGAGTCGTCGATCCCAAGAAGGTCACGCGCAGCGCGCTGCAGAACGCGGCCTCCATCGCCGCGCTCATGCTCACGACCGAGGCCCTGGTCACCGAGATCCCGGAGAAGGACAAGAAGCCCGCGGGCGACCCGCACCACGGTGGCGGCGGCGGCGGCATGGATTACTGATCCCGGCGGGCCGGGAGGAATCTATTCGGATGCAGGAGGGGCCGGCGCAAGCCGGCCCCTCTTCGTTTGATGCGCCCTGGCGGTGCTTGGTCCCGCCTCAGCCGTGCGGGGCAGCATTCCCCTGCAGAACGTGGGTCCAGAGTTCGCGCCCGTCGCGTTGGAAGCCCGACCGCAGGTAGAGGCTCCCGGCCTTGGGGTGGTTCGCATCGATTTCGAGCCGTACCACCCGGCCCCCGGCGGTCTGGAGCACGCCCTGGAGCTGATGCAGGAACCGGGCCCCCAACCCGCCCCCGCGGCAGTCCGCGGCTCAGCCCCGCACGTCGTAGCAGTGGAGCAACTCCTGATCCCGGAGGTAGAGGAGGCCGTCGACCACCACGGGGTGGGTCCAGACCCGGCCCTTGGGACTGCGCAGCTTGGTCTGAGGGCTGAGCTTGAAACGGCCGTGCTCGGTCCATCCCTTGGTGGAGGCCTCCACCAGCACCACCTCGCCGCTGTCCTCCGAAAGGCAGTACAGCATGCCGTCGGCGTAGTGCACGGCACCCTTGCCGAAGCCTTTGTGGGCCCAGACTTCGGCGCCGGTCTTGAAGTTCTGGCAGACCCAGCCGGAGACATCCGAATGGCCGTAGAGGTGCGCGCCGACCCGGATCACCCCGCCATGATGGTTCTTCATGACCTTATTCTCGTAGGCCACCGTGATCTGGTTGGCGTCGTCTATCATCACTGAACTGCAGCCCGCTCCGTAACCGGCGCTGACGTACGCCTGACCCTCGTGGTAGAGCGGGGTGGGGATGACCGCTATGCGCCCGGCGGTGAAGTCCTGAGTCCAGAGGACCTTTCCGTCGGCTGGATTCACCCCGAAGTATTGCTTCATCACCAATTGGATGACCTGCGGTTTTCCCGCGTGCTGCACCAGAATGGGTGAGGAGTACTGCGCGGCGGCCTTCAGTTCCGTCGTCCGCCAGACGACCGAGCCGGTTTTCTTGTCGAGGGCGGCCATCGTGCCCTGCGACCCGCCCGGGGTGCAGAGGACGAGGTTGCCGGAGATGAGCACGCTTTCGGTGTAACCCCAGTCTGGGACTTTGCCACCCAGATCCGACGTCATGGACTTTTGCCAGACCATCTTGCCATCGCGGGTCTGCAGACAGAGGAGTGTGCCCTGGCCGTTCATGGCGTAGGCGTGATCCTGGTCGATCGTCGGGGTGGCCCGGGGACCATCGCCCCAGTCATTCGGATACTTGCCGCCGGTCGGAGTGGCCCAGCGTTCCTTGCCGGTGCGGGAGTCGAGTGCGATCACCCACTCCTGGTCGGCGCGAAGCCCCATGGTGTAGAGGGTATTGTCCACCACGGCGAAACCGGCGTAGCCCAGGCCGACGTCCTCGTTGAGCCAGACCCGCTTCGGGCCCTCGGCCGGCCATTGCTTGAGCAACCCGGTGTCCGGGGAACGGTCCTCCCGGTCGGCCCCCCGCCATTGGGCCCAATCGGCGGCGAGCGTGGCGGTGACGGTGAGCGCAGCCAGGACGGCGGCGCCGAGGCAGGCAAGTCGAGGGACGAATTTCATGAGTATGGGGCGGGTGCGTGGCGTGGTGGCAACCAAGTCGAACTTCATCGATTCCACCACCTCACGACAACCCCGAAGACGTCGCGCCGGCGTCGCTTATTCACGTCGACGTCGAACCCGGCGCCGGATCGCGCTTCTACCGCCTGTCCATTCCCTGGCTCACTGCTTCGCGAGCATTTCGCGCAGGCGGGTCTTGAGGATCTTACCGGTGGCGTTGCGCGGCAGGGCCTCCAGCAGGATGGCGCGACGGGGCAACTTGTAGTCGGCCAGGCGGTCCTTGAGGAAGGTGAGCAGCGCCTGATCGCTGAAGACGACCCCCTCGTCGACGGTGACAAAGGCGACGGGCCGTTCACCGCGGCGGTCGTCGGGTTCCCCGACCACGGCAGCCTCGCGAACCCCCGGGAATCGGTAGATCGCCTCCTCGATTTCCCGGGGGTACACGTTCATTCCGTTGGGCTTCAACATGTCCTTCTTGCGATCGGTGATGACGAAATAGCCATCCGGCCGGCGATGGCCGACGTCCCCGGTGAGCAGCCATCCGCGGCGCAGCGTCTCGGCGGACTTGTCCGGAGCGTTCCAGTAGCCCCGCATGACGTTGCCGCCGCGCACGCAGATCTCGCCGTCCACGAGGTCGGGGAGGGGGTTGCCTTCATCGTCCTGGATGGTGACCTCCACGTTGGGGATCGGGAGTCCGACCGTGCCGGGGATGTCGGGGCCGTGGATTGGGTTGACGGTGACCACCGGGCTGGCCTCGGTGAGTCCGTAGCCTTCGATGAGCGGGATTTGGGGGAACCGGACATTGAAGGCCCGGAGGATTTCGGCGGGCAGGGGTCCGGCGCCGCTGATGCCGAGGCGGAGCGGCAGCTCGACCTCCGGGGGCAGGGCGGACAGCGCGCGAAAGATCTGGGCCATGGCTGGAAGGACCGTGCCCTGGTTGGCGATGAGTTCGCCCAGCATCGCCTTGGCGGGGTGCAGGGAGCGGACGAGGACGATCGATCCGCCGGTGATGAGCGGGAGGAGGATGCAGACCGTGAGCATGAAGCTGTGGAACATTGGCAGCATCAGCACGAAGCGGTCGAACTCCACGACCTCCAGGATCTGGCGGCAGCTGTCGACATTATGCCGGAGATTCGCATGGCTGAGCATCGCCCCCTTGGGCTGCCCGGTGGTGCCCGAGGTGTAGATCAGCAGAGCGAGGTCATCGCCGGAGGTCGGGGGCGTGGGGACCGTCAGGGGAAGCTCCAGGTCCGGCAGGGCCTCGACGCTCCAGGTCCGCAACCCGGGGCGTCCCGTGCGCAACCGGACGATCTCCTCGGTCGTGGAGTCCTCCGTGAGGAGCAGGTCGATTCCGGCGTCGGTGAGCAGGTAGTGTACCTCGTCCGGCTTCAGGAAGCTGTTGATCGGCACCACCACTGCTCCGGCGTGGAGCGCGCCGAGCAGGACGGGGACGAACTCGGGGCGGTTCCGCAGCCAAACGCCGACGCGGGCACCGGGAGCGATTCCGAGGGTTTGGCTGAGGAAGTGAGAAATGCCGCGGGTCTGCGCGCCGATCTCGCGGTAACTCAGGCGGGTTTCGGCGTGGAGGATGGCGATCCGGTCGGGGTGCCGGTTGGCGGCTTCCAGGAAAGGGAGCGCGAGGTTCATGGGTGGATCACGGCGAATTCGACTGCTTCATGGCGGGCTGGCAGTGGTTTCGTCAAGGCCTTGGCGAGGCCGGAGATTGTCGGGCGGGGCGAGGTCAGGCTTAATCGGGGCCGTGATCGATACCCCCGAACGGCTGGCCGAGGCGTTGGCCGAACTGGAGCATGCCTCCTGGCTGGCCATCGACACGGAGGCGGACAGCCTGCACGCCTATCCGGAGAAGCTGTGCCTGATGCAGCTCACCCACCCCGGGGGGGATCTCTTAGTGGACCCGCTGGCCGGGCTGGATCTTGGGCCGCTCCTGGCGATTCTGCAGCGTCAGCGGCTGATCCTGCACGGGGGCGATTATGACCTTCGCTTGATGTACCGCTGCTGGCAGTTCATCCCGTCGGGTATCTTCGACACCATGAGCGCGGCGCGGTTGGTGGGTTGCCGGCGCTTCGGGCTGACGGACCTGGTGGGGCAGTTCCTGGGGCTTTCCCTGGAGAAGGGACCGCAGAAAGCCAACTGGGGGCAGCGGCCGCTGACGCCACGCATGACGGCTTATGCCGAGGCGGACTCCCGCTACCTGAAGCCACTGCAGGAGAAGCTCTCGGCGGATCTGGAGCGTCTGGGGCGTTCCGCCTGGCATGAGGAGGTTTGCGGGCGGATCGTCTCGGAAGCGACCAGCATCGTCGCGCCGGATCCGAACCTCGTCTGGCGGCTGCGGGGCAGCAATGCGCTCGATCGCCAGGGGTTGGCCATCCTGAGATCGATCTGGACCTGGCGCGAACAGGAAGCCATTCGGGCGAACCGGCCGACGTTCCATATCCTGAACCCCGACGTGGTCGTGGACTTGGCGGCGGCGGCGGCGCGCTGGGGGACACCTCCCAACCAACTCCCGAGGCATCTCAGCCCACGTCGTCGTGCCGGCCTGATCAAGGCTATCGAGGAGGCCTTCGCGCTCCCGGCGGATCAGTGGCCGGAGAAGGTGCGGCATGAGCACAAGCGTCTCCCGATCTCCGTGGGCCGCCGGGCGGCGGCCCTGCGCGAGCGCCGGGACCGGCGGGCGGCGGAGCTCGACCTCGATCCGTCCTTCATGGCCAGCAAGAGCCAGTTGCTCGAGGCGGCGGACACGAGCGACTGGTCGCAGACGTCCCTCATGACCTGGCAGGCGAAATTGCTCGAGTGAGGGGGCGCGGGGCTACGGCGTGACGCTGGCGGTCGCGAACCACCCCTTCCGCCGGGCGAAGTCGGCGAGTTGCTGCGGGTCGTGGAGTTCGCTGGACTCGAGGCGTACAAGACGGAGCTCCCGGTCCACGAGGTGCCAACTACTCCAGAGCACGCGACGGGCATAGCGGGAGCTGGTGAAGGCCCGGTCGCCGAGTTCGAACCACCACAGCACGGTGGCCACCCGGCCGTGCTGCTCGACCCGCAAGGCCATGGCCTCGCCCCGGGGGTGGGGGAAGCTCTCCCGCTGCGTCACCCTCCACCCCCGCTTCAGGAGGGTTCGTTCGGGTGACTCCAGCAGGTATGGGTTGCGTCGCGGGTGGGTGATCACCACTTGGACGGCATCGGCGAGTCCGCGGACGCGTGGTCGGGTGAGAGCCTGCAGGGTGGCGTCGGCCGGTTCGGGGGGTTCCGCGCCGAGGGTCTCGAGGGCAGCCTGGCGGGGGTCGTGGTCAGGCCAGAACGCGGAGGCGGTCTGGAAGAGCAACATGAGTCCGAGGAGGATGAGGGCGAAGCGGCGCGAGGGGACCCAGCCGGATTCGGGGTAGCCGGTCTGGCCGGCGGGCGGCAGGGGTTGGGTGGCGACCCAGGCGAGGGCGGCCAGGAGCGCGAACGCCAGGACCATGCGGAGGACGAAGGGCAGGCCGATTCCGGTGGCGGCCGGTTCGAGGGACGCGGTCAGCGGAAGCTCCACCAGCATCAGGGCGCTGAAGGTCGCGAGGGTGAAGATGCGGATCGACCACACGCAGTGCCATGAGAGCAGCCCGATCACCATCAGGCCCAGGGCCAGGTGACGCAGCTCATCGCTGACGGCGAACTCCGCCAGCAGGGTGATCGCCAACGCCCCTGCGACCATCGCCACCGAGCGCGAGTGGATCGGTCCCTTGGGGGTGCGCGCGCGCAACGCGATCAGTATGCCGCAGAGCACCGCCAGCCCGGTGAGGCTCAGCGCCCCCCGGATGCCGCCCAAGTGCAGGGGTTCGAAGGGCAG
>JBBQML010000047.1:0-13025 GCA_038328885.1 Verrucomicrobiota bacterium
TCTGCAGCGCGTCGAACTCAACCACGATCTCCGCCTGGAGGTCCTGAAGCGTCACAAGAGCACCCGGGCGCGCTTCTCAATGAGCCGGGTAAAGGGCGTGGGCGGATCGAGCGGCACGACGTCGAAGGGCACATGCAGAACTTGTTCCAGCGCGGCCGACATCTCGAACAGCTTCCAACCCGGAACGCCCGCACAGGCCAAGTCGAGGTCCCGGGCCGTCTCGGGGTCTTCCAGAGCACTGCCGAAAAGGAGCAGGCGCGTCGCCCCAAACTGGCGGGCTAGGCGGACCGCGTTGGTCAAGTCGGACTCCTGAACGTTCACTGGGATCAGGCTAGCACTACAGCCAGACGCCGCCAGCGCCAAGGATCGCCGAGATCCACCGCCAGGGCTGCGCTAAAGTCCGATAGGGCGTGTGATCAGCCGGATGGCGCTCCGGGATGGGGGCAATGGGGTCAAACCTGCACTATTGGACAATTCGTCCACCGGGATCGTTGCCCAACCGGAACCCGGTTCACCATCCACGTTCTCGGCAGCTTCAGTTCCTGGCCGCGCTGTCGCAGCGTCTCGCCTAAATTGTCAAAGTCGCAGATGTGATCCCAGATGCCGGTTATCCCAGATGCCGGTTCAAGTGATCGAGGCTCTTGGCCGCTTGGAGGGGCGTGCCGCACTCGACAGAGAAGACGATGTCCCGCGGACACTTTTCCCTCACTATGTCGAGAATCCGCTTCCAGTCGAGCACACCTTCACCGCAGGCGCAGCCGACCGGTGTGCCGGTCACCTGACCGCGCTCCGATTCCGAGTGCGCCGCTGAGATGTCCTTGGCGTGGACATGGACGAGCCTCTCAGCCACGCGTTCCAGCCAAGCATAGACGTCGTGGCCGCAAAGGTAGGCATTGCCGGTGTCGAAGTTGATGCCGATGGCGGGCGACTTCACCAGATTGTAGATGCGGTCCAGGCCATCCGGGTGGCGCGAGTATTGCGCGTGCGGCTCAAGACCAATCTTTACTCCTCGTCGCTCTGCGATGAAGGCCGCTTCTTGCAGCGTGTATTTGATCAGCACGAAATCCTCTTCCTCGGTAGTCCACTTTGCCTTGATGCCCTCATCGGTGTTAACCACCGGCACGCCAATCTCAGCGGCGACGCGGATGGCGAGCTTGATGTATTCTCCATGCACCTCGGGCCGACCTAGCGGCCCGTGCGACTGAAGACCGGAGATCCTCAAGCCGGCCTGGTCGCACGCGTCCTTGATGCGATAGGGATCGTCAAACATCGAGACGGTGTGGAAATAGCCCGCCTCACTCATCAATTCGCGGCCAAAGTGGATCATCGGCTCGAAGTATTGGTAGCCCATCTCGGCGGCGGCCTTGACGGCCCATTCAAACGGCTTGTCCGAGCTGCGGGAGAATTCTGCATTCAGACCGACATGGATCTTGCCCATAGTGGAGTTCCTTCGTGGTTGCGTGGCCGGGTCACGGCCACATTTGGTTGATGCGTTTGAGGGTTTCCTCGACGAGCACCTGTCCGCGGGTGCGTTTCTGAATCAATGACCCCAGAGGGCGGTTGATTACGCTCAAGGCGGGCGGCCAATGTTTCGTTGTTGTTCGTCTTTTGCACGCCGAACTCTTGCTTTTGAGGTATTCCTCCTTGTGATGGGTCATCAGATAGTGCTTTAAGCCGTCTCCAGCTTCCACCCATTCTGGTAATCCTCCTTGAGCAATTGGTTGGCTTCGTCGCTGTTGGTGAACTTCATCTGGCCACCGTTCCATTCCAGCCGTTTTTCCGCGCGGATGGCAATGTTGCCGAGCAGGACGATTTGGGTCAGCGGCCCGGCCCAGTCGAAATTGCAGCCTGCCGCCTCTCCCCCTTTGCAGGCCTCGAACCATTCGCCCCAGGTACCGCTCCGGCGGGGCAGGGTTTTGGGCACGGCGGCAAACTTCTTCGCCAGCGATTCGCTGAGGATTGTCGGCCCCAGCATTTTGCCTTCATCCCCCACGTAAACCACCCCTTCGTCCGGCAGCTTTTTGCCGCCCATTTCTCGCGGGGCCGGCGGCTTTAGTCCGCCATCATACCAAATCGCGCGCAGCGGCGGCAGGTTTTCCCGGGCTGGAAAATCATAGGTGACCATGGAGGCCAGGGGCGCTGCCTCCGGCATCAGCCGGGTGGCCGTGGCCTCAATAGCGGTGGGGTGAACCAACTTCAGGGCGCGGAAGGGCGTGTTGAAATAATGGCAGCCCATGTCTCCGAGCGAGCCGGTGCCGAAGTCCCACCAGCCCCGGAAATTGAAGGGATGATACACCGAGCTGTACCAGGGTTTTCCTTTGCCAGTGGCTTTGATCTGTGCCAGGGCGTAATGGTCGTCCGCCCATTTATCTTTGAAGGGCCGCATGGGCGCGGGGCCGATCCAGAGCTGCCAATCCAGGCTGGCCGGCACGATATCCTGCCCCTGCGGGCGTACCATGCCTTGGGGCCACAGGGGGCGATTGCTCCAGACGTGGACCTCGCGCACCGGGCCGATGGCGCCGGCCCAGATCAATTCGCAGGTCCGGCACCCCTCCTCGCTCGTGTTGGGGGCCGCCGTCACCTGGGTGGCCACGCGGTGTTTTTGCGCCTCGGCCCGCACCACTTGCAGCTCCTGCATGGTCCGCGTGAGCGGTTTCACGCAGCAGACATGTTTTTTGCGCCGCAGCGCCGCCAGGGTGATGAGCGCGTGCGTGTGGTCCGGCGTGCCGATGTACACCGCATCAATCCTGTCGCCTTCCGCATCCAACATTTCCCGGAAATCCCGATAGCGCCGGGCCTGTGGCCATTTATCGAACGCCTTTTTGGCATAAACCTCGTCCACGTCGCACAAGGCGACGATCTGGAACCCAGCCTTTTCGCAGGCATCCAACTGGCCGAATCCCACCCCGCCAATCCCGACCCCGGCCAGTGCCGGCTTGCCGCTGGGCGGGGTTTGGCCATCCGCGCCCAGGACATGCCCGGGCACGATGCTGAGGCTGGCGGAGGCGGCAGCCGTGGTGCAGAGGAAGTTTCGGCGTGAAATGCGGGTTGGCGCTGATGGTGTATTCATAGTTCGCGGGGGGATTGTTGATAAGAAATTCCTCCTTGTCGTTGGACCGGATCGCCTCGGAGTTGATCGACTTGGTGGGTGGCGGGAGGGGATAGGAATGGAGGTTGGTGGGTCGCGAACGAGCAGGCGGCTGTTGAAGTGTTCCCTCGCGCGTCTTGATCCAGCCCTTGTCCTTCGCGGTCTCGAACCCGTCCATGATGCGTTTCCACGGGTCGGTCCAGCCGTCCTTCACCATGCAATGCACCAGCAGGCTGTCGAGGTAGTCCGTATCGTACACCTGACGATGTCGATCAATGGCCTTGAGCACGTCCTCCGGCTGCCCCGGAATCTTCGACTGCAGAAAGACCTTTTCGCGGGGCAACCCCCTTCAGGGCACCGGCCATCCATCCGAACGTCCGGTAGGTCTCTGAGCAATCGAACCAGGTGATGCCCTGATCATATGCGTAGCGGACCAAGCCGTTGAAGGATTCACGACCGAGGTCGAATTGCACCTTCCCGCTGTTGCTGCCGGTGCCCATGCCCAAGCGGCTGAGTCGGATGCCGGTCTTGCCGAGCGTGACCCGATCGACGGCGGTGCGTTTCGGGACGGCGGCGGCGGCCCGGGCCAGCGAGGGTGAGGTTTCCAGCGCGACGGCGCCTGATGCCGCCAGCGAGCCGTGCAGAAACCGGCGGCGGCTAAGCCCCTTCGGTTGGATGGAGTTTTGTGCCATGAATGACCCTTACCAAAGTCCGGGGCGTTGCTCAATCCCCGTGAGGCCCGGCTGGGACGCTGCCTTCGCGCGAACCGCCAGAAACGGATGATGGTATCTGGGGTCACATCTCTGATTTTGACAATTCGTCCACCGGGATCGTTGCCCAACCGGAACCCGGTTCCCCATCCACGTTCCCGGCAGCTTCAGTTCCTCGCCGCGCTGTCGCAGCGTCGTGCCTAAATTGTCAAATGCGCAGATGTGACCCCAGATGCCTAGTCAGGTGGATCAAGGATCCAGAGGCCTGATCGGTTGTTCCCAAGTCATCACGACGGGGAGAATGAGGCCGTCGGTGAAATTCCGCGGTGTCTCGACAGGGATCTCCCGCGCGAAGCTGAGCAGGTCCGGATTCAGTTCGAACACGCGTAACTTGGCACCAGCGCTCCCGCCCGCGTAAGAGAAGGTTCTCCCCGATTTCGGATCGCTGAAAGCCATGGGATCGATCGCCTCGAAGCCATTCCCGCCGATGAGCAAGGGCTTGCCGGAGTCGCGAAAGGGACCCTGTGGAGCGTCGCGCACCGCCAGGGGATGCGGATCGGCGCCAGGAATGACGGGATTGCCGGCCTGAACAAGTCTGAAGGCGTGCCGATCGCCGAGTTCCCGGGCCAGCACACGCATCATCGCGCCGGTGTCGCGCCGGTCAGGTTCGAGTGGTTGGAGACGTACTCGGGAACCACTCGACGCCGCCGCGGTGGATCACCAGCAGTTCCTCGCCCGCAGGCGAGAACGTCACGAACATGACCAGGTTGCTCGTCGACAGGGTGGCCACCTTCTCCACCGCCGGCAGGCGGTGCCGGGTTCGGTCAGCATGACGGTGCCGCACCCTGGATAAGCCTACGCATCCCGGCGTCCTTTCAAGAAAAGCACCAGTCCGTTTGGGCCTTTGGTCCCCTCGAGCCGCCGCCATCCGAGCAGGACCGCGTGACAGACGCGGTCCCTCATCCGAGGCTCCTGCATGCTGAGTTCCGTGCGGATCGACAAGTGGCTCTGGGCCGTGCGGCTCGCGAAGACGCGGTCCCTGGCCGCCGAGGCGTGTCACGACGGCCACGTGCGAATCGGCGGGCACCCAGTCAAAGCCTCACGCGAAATCCGGCCGGGGGATGTCCTCGTGGTCCGGACGGACACCCTGACCCGTACGGTTCGTGTGCGAACGCTCCTGGAAAAGCGCGTGGGCGCCGCCGCCGTACCGGAGTTCCTCGAGGACCTCACCCCACCCGAGGAGATCGCGCGGGCGAAGGCGTTGCTGGCGGACCGTGGTGCGCACCGGGAAGCGGGCGCCGGACGGCCCACCAAGAAAGAGCGGCGCTTGCTCGACGCTTTCCTGACCCTGCCTCCGCCCGACTGAGACCCCGGCGGTCCACGTTGAAGGATCCATCCGCGGCAACCCGAAGTTGGTAGGCCCGGTGCGCCAGCTCATGGTCACGCCGCACCCCATACCATTGGTCTCTCGCCCGCTCGAAAGCGGTGATGCTGGCGAAGTACTCGATGTTGGGCGGGGACGGTGGGGTTCCCGTGCTCTGGAGCACGAGTAGCTGGAGGTCCTGCTGCCAAGGGAGCGAGAACCGCCCGGCGGCATCGGCCTCCGCGATCAGCAGCAGGTGCCATGGCGTGAGGGGGATCTGGCCCGACGAGAGGAGCACCCTGCCGCCCGAACAACGCGCCGCACCCTCCATCAGCACCCCCTCGATTCCTCCCCAGCGGGGCAACAGAACTTCCGCCTTTCCGCGCAGCCCCTCCAGGGTGGTTGCCAGAAAGCCGTCGGGATGAATCACCACCACCCGACCGAGCGCGCTGCCACAGCCGTTCGGCTCACCACTTGGGCTTTTCGTTACGGGAGAACCAACGCTGCAACAGACGCTGGCGATCGGTGGGCTGAGCCGCCGGCTTGGTGTCGTTCTGATCGGCCCCGTGCTCGACGCTCCACCCGCTCCACTCCCGAAAGGCGTGATAGCTCCAGTCCCACCCGTGCGCCTCGAAGATGTCGATCAAGTCCGAGAGGTAGCGGGCGGCACTGCCCTCGGGTGCCCAGCGGATGGCGCTGAACTCGCCAACGTAGATGTGCACACCATAGCTCCGCTGGAAGTCGATGACCGGTTGCAGGGCCGCCTCCAATTGCGCCTTGTCCCACGCATTCCCCTCGATCAGCCCGGGGTAGCGATAGGCTGGGCTGGCACCATGGACCCCCTGGTGTGTGAATGAGTGCGGCAGGTACATGTGCACGCTGTACACCACATTCGACACCGGCAACGGCACCAGATCGGCCAAGCCGCCCGGCCCGCCCCACGCCGCGGGTTCGACGATGATTGTGCGTGCCGGGTCGATGGCGCGAATAGCCCGCGCCGCCCGTTCCGCCAACGCCTGCCAATCGTCGCAGCCGTCCTCGACGAAATCCTCCACCGGTTCGTTGACCAGGTCGTAACCCCAGATGGGCTGGGCGCCCTTGTATCGTGTCGCCATGAGTTCCCACACGCGGACGAACTTCGCCTGGCACGCCGGATCGGTGAACAAGCGGTCATCCGCACCGACGTACCCCCCCGAGGTCACCTTCCCCCCCGGCGGTGAATGGAGGTCCACGACCACCTGCAGCCCGTTCTCCTGGCAATGGGGCAACGCGGCATCGAGCTTCTTCAACTCCCCCTCAAGCCAGGCGTCGTAGTCCTCGTCGGTCGCCGGTTGGCCCGGGCGACCGCGCCGGACCAGTTGCCAGCGGATCAGGTTCGCTCCCCAGTTGCGGCCGAGGACGCGCAGGCCCGCCGCGTCGATGTCCGGACTAACCATCGCGCCGCGCAACCGAGGGACGTCCCGACCGGTGAAGGGCGGACCCACAACTGGCTTCACCTCGCGACGGGCCGGCGGCTTGTCGACGGCGAACTTCACGTCGTCGAACCAGACCTTGCCGGTAGCCTGCTCCAATCCAAGCATGAGCCTGGCGGAAACCGCGTTGGTGGGCACGCGCACCGTGAACGCGACACGGCGCCAGTCGAAGGTACCAGTCCCGATCTGGGCCTGGGGCCAGAGCTTCCGGTCCGGCATCTCGAGGGCCAGCATGCACTTGATCCCGTTCCACGGATTGGGCGGGGGGCTCACGTTCTCGGCCCGCACCAAGGCGGACCCGCGAACGAGGTATCCGCGCATCGCCTCCGCCGGCAACGCCACACTGACCACCGAAGCCGACGGCGCCGCCGGGCCCGGCACGAGTTCGACGCTCAACGCGCCGCGGCTCTGGCCCCCGGCTTCGAGTTTGCCGGCGCCGTTCCAACCTTGGAGTGCGTCGGCCTTTTCGAAATCCGCCAGGAAGTAGGCGTGGCCACGCGGCAGGGGGTCGTTCTCCGCCGCGGGGACGGGTCGATCCAGCACGACCGCCCAACCGACCAGAACCGCCAGGCGTAGCGCCCTCGACCCGGGGGACAGGGGGGATTTCATGGGAACCGGGACGAACCAGACCCGGATTGCCGACCCCAGTCAATCCACCGGGGGCGTCACCAGGGGCAGGTCGAGCCACGCCAGGCCCACATCGCGGTTCATGTGGCTCTTCACTCCGGCAGGCATCCGTGCCGACAGGCAAGCCAGCCGTTCGGACCGACGCCGTCGTAATTAATGCAGGTAGTAGGTGCCGTCGCGCTCCCAGACCCATATGTCACAGGCCCCGAGGTCGTCGCATCCGCCCGGCCCGCCGCCGTGGTGCAACACCGGCCCCTGATCTTCGGCAGCGAGATGGTACCGGGCCGACGGCCGACCGTCGGGGTACGGGATGGGCGGGGCCCCGAGTCGGACGGTGGAGCCGGCGGCTCCGGCCAGACCGCCGACCGGCAGGGCGACGACCAGGCCGAGGAAATCCAGGGCGAGGATGCGAGGAAAGGCATGCATGGGATGGCGTCGAGGAGGTGTTCCGCGCGAAGGCGCGTGCACAGCGTAACCCCGGATCCCCCGGGTCTTAAAGACCGGAGGCAGGCCGAAGCGCCGGAGACTATTTCGAGCGGGAGATCGGGTGGGCCACGCGAAAGTAATCGAGATCGGCAAATCCCCCCGGGCCTTTGGTCGCATAGCAGAAGAGCGCGAAGCGATAGCCCATGAAGTGCGGGAGCGTGTACTTCATCTTGAGCGTGGAGCCCAGCGGCGACCAGACCCGGTTGTCGAGGCTGTAGAAGAATCGGGCGGTGTCCGCGCGGTCCCGAAAATCGCATTCGGCCTTCAGGTGGACGAGGTCCTGGGTGACCGGGACTTTCTCGACCTCGACGGCGGAACCAGAGTCGGCGTTGACCATCACGAGGGACCGGGTTTCGCCCTCCGATTTCACACCCACGAGCCCGTAGCCCTTCTGCAGCAAGGCGAGCCCTGCGAAGTCGCCGTCCTTCAGGTGGGTGACATCGAGGGCGATTTCCCCCGCGCACTCCGGGCCGATGGTCCGCTGAGTGAGCGTATTGCGGTCCTGGGCGCAGTCGGGGTCAGCCCTTAATTTAACACTTAACCGCCCGGATCCCCAAGCCGCGGGTGGGCGGATCCAGGGTCATCCACGCCAAAGTATTAAATTAAGGGCTGACCCCGAGCCGCCTGTATTGGTGGCAGTCAAGAGCGTCCCGGGCGGAAAAGTGAACGTGGCCGCCGGTGCCGGCCAGGTCCGACCGTCATAGAAGATCAGGTTCCATCCCGAGAGGTCGACCTCGTGCGAGGAAACGTTCTGCAGTTCGACCCGGTCGACGAAACCGAGGTCGACCAAGGTGAGAAGAACGGAAGATGGTTGATCCGCCGGCTCCGCCGACACACTCACCGACCCGGCGTACGCGCCGACGCCCACGCCTTGGGCATCGACTGCACCCAGGCCCGCCGCAAACGGCACCCCCACCGCCGTCGCCGTCGCCGGCACTTGCCAGGCGAACCCGTCTGGTCCGCCAAGTTGCGGATCGTCGTCAAGGATCGTAACCACCCCCACGGCATCGCCTAGAACCGCCTGCGTGGGATTCGACAGCTGAACCGCAAAGCTGCGCGTGGTGCCGGCCTCCGAGTTGCCCAGAATCCGCACCTCTACCACGGTCCGGCTCTCGCCCGGCGCGAGGAGCAGCCGGCCGGAGGTCGAGACGTAGTCCCGACCAGCCACAGCGGATAGATCGGACGTGGTGAAATCGGCCGAAACCTCTCGTTCGCTGCGACCGACCAGAAAGACCTCCAGCCGAGCGAAGCTGTTTGTGTCGGAGCCTTCCGGCGCCATCGCGGCGCCCACCGTCAATGCCGGGGCCTCGTCGTCATCGGCTATCGTGACTCGGCATTCCGCCCCAGCCACTGCCGCTCCTGAGCCCCCGGCCAGCAATATCCGCAGAGTCTCGTCGCCCTCATCCACCAAATCGTTGATTACCCGGAGCGGGATCTGCTGCTCCACCATGCCAGGCGCGAAGACCAATTCCCCGTCGTCTGCCCGGAAATCCCGTCCCGCGGTCGCGGTCCCGGATTCGATAACATACCGCACCCTCACCGCCTGAGACGAGGGGACCGATAGCGTCACGGGCACCAGTAAGCTGGCCGGACTCAGTCGCTCCGTCGTCGAGAGCGTTTCTGGAATCGAGACCACCAGGGGGACCGCCTCGAAAGCCACGGTCGCGGTGTCGGTTGCCGACGCGAAATCGGGCTCTCCGCGGCTGGCCGCAATTGGGAAGGTGATCGCGCCCGCTTGGCGCGACCGGAACCGGAGCGTCAAGGTGGCGGCCGATTCCGCCTGTAGCGTACCGAGGTTCGCGACGACGCCAGTCTCACCCACCGTCGCGGTACCCTGGGAGACCTCCACGCCCAGAACCTGCAACGACGCCGGCAGCGTCGAAGTCAGAACGACCGAAGTGGCGGGCTCGAATCCCCAGTTGCGGATCTGCACCAGGAGCGCGGCGTCCTGCCCCGCCGGCAGGCGAGCCGGAACTCCGGAGGCCTCGACGGCGACATCCTCACGGCACTTACCCTTTTCGAAGCGATCGGCCAGCCGGCGGATCTCATGGGCACCCATGGCTCGGCCGTAAAGCGCCAGTTCGTCCAACGAGGCGTCGGGCGAAGATTCGCCCGCCACCAGCCCCGTTGGGCCACCCAGCACGAAGAGATGGTCGAACACGAACGTCGCGTCGAGGTCGGCGGTCCCGATCGCCTCGCCATCCAGGAAAAACGTCACCTCACGGCCCGCTTTGGTCACGGCGAGGTGATGCCACGCTTCGTCCCAGTGGATGGCCGGGCTGGCGGCCAACGGCTCGCCGGCTCGGCCGAATTGCATCTGGCCCTGCGCATCCACGCCCCAAGTGTAGCAGCCCGGACCGCCGCCGAAGAGGACGACCGTGCCCCCGCTGACCGAGCCGGGCGACTGCGGTGGTGTCCTTGTGCGGACCCACGATTCGAGAGTGAGGTCCTGCACCTGCCATGCGGCCGGGTTGCCGAATCGGATCACCCCGCCCTGCGAAAAATCGAACGCTTGACCCGCGAACCCCGCTTCGTAACGGACGCTGTCGGTCACCCCCGACACCAACCCCAGCGCATCGGCCGGCGTTCCCTCCGCCGGCCACCATCCGAGCAATCCCTCCGGCGGAGGTGCGCACCGCTCGTGAAGCGACACTTCCATCGCCGCGATGTCGTTCGCCGCCGACAAGTCCCTTCCTCCCTGCGCCACCTCCGCTCTCCATTCGAACACCGCGCGCCGATTCGCTCGCGCGTCTACCGTCACGTCGACCGCAGCGCCGGCCGCCAAGTCCCCCAGATCCAACCGGATCGCACCCTCGCGGACCTCCCCAGTTCCTCGGCTCAGAGCCACCCCGAGGATCTCCACGCCCGACGGCACCCGCAGCGTCACCATCGCCCTCGGGGCAGGAGCAATCCCGGAATTCGTCACCGCCAGGGTGAGACGATACACCTCCCCCGTTCGGCCGTGGAACTGCGGTTGCGCGAAAGCCAGCGCGACGTCCTCGAAACACTTCCCCGCCCCCGCCGCGGCGTAAATCGCCGCGATCTCCGTCGGTTCGAGAGCGCGGCGGTACAACGCGACCTCGTCTACCAAACCAAGGAACGACCCCGGGACCGCGAACGCGACCTGCGGCGAAGGCGCCGACGGCAACGGGAGCTCCCCCGAACCGATCGCCGCTCCGTCGAGATAGAGGCGGACCGTGGACCCGTTGCGACTCAGAGCGATATGGTGCCACGCGGTGTCCCGGATCGCGGCATTGCCGACCACTTGGGGACCGAACTCGCTCAAGCGCGCTACAACGGTTCCGCCTGCTTCGAGAACGAGTTGGTCCCCTGTCAAATAAGCGAAGATTGCCGAGCTCGGAGCGCCAACGTCGTTGAGGCGATCGATGCGCTTCCGCCGGATCCAGGCTTCTACGGTGTGAGCCGCGATGGGAACGCCGAACTGGTTGGGTATCGGAACCGGATTGTGTCCACCGCTTGGATCGAAACCCCGGCCCACGCGGCCGGCACCGTAGAAGACCGGGTAGGCCTCGGGGTCCTCGCGGGCTCCGGTCGCGAAGGTGGCCGTCACGCGTTCGCAGGTGCTGTCTTCGCCCGCCCACCAAGCGGCCAGCCCTTCGGGGGCCGAACGGCAAGGCCCCACAAACTCGGTCAAGCCGGTAGCCAGGTTGTTCGTCGCGTTTACCTCGGCACTTCCCGTCGTGAGCCGCGCCTCGTGGCTCAGGAATCCCGCCGTCCCAGGCGCCTGCAACCGATAGGTTAGAACCGCTCCCTCCGCCGACGGTAGCCCTTCCAGCCGCCACCGGATCCCCGCCGCGCCAGCCTCCACGTTACCTCGGGAAACGACGGGTTCGCTGGCGGTAGCGCCGGCTGGCAGCACGCTGACCACGGTCAGGTCACGAATCGGCGCATGACCCAGGTTCGTCACCACCAGCGTCACCGGCAGCGTCGAACCGGCAGGAACGCGATCCCCCAAGCCCTCGAACCGGACCCCAGCGTCGACCAGACATTTCCCGGCCATGCCGGCTAGGTGGATGGCGGCGATTTCGTCAGCCCCCAGCGCGCGGATATACAACGCGAATTCGTCAATGCGCCCCAGAAACTGCGCCCCACCACCTGGTTGAACGTGACCGACGGTCAACTGCCGAAGCACCGCGCCCGGAGCCGCTTGCGAACGCGTGGCCACGAGGGCTCCGTCGACGAAGAACCTTACTTGACTGCCTTCCCGAGCTACGGCCACGTGATGCCACTCCGCGTCCTGCGGCACCGGGGGCGTCTTCACCTCGACCCCCCACACGCGCGATAGCAGCAGATTTCCATCCGGACGAACCAGGAAGTGGAAAACCCCGTCCCCCCCGCTCGCGATCGTGCCGAGAAACCGACCGGGTCCGCCTCCCTGGATCCACGCTTCCGCCGTAAAGTCGGGCAACGGGACGGGATCGCCGCCCTCCAAAACCCAACCGGAACAGCAGATCCCGGGAAACTCAAAGGCCTGACCGACGCGGCCGGGCGAGTATGCCCCCTCGAAGCGAGGCTCCCCGCCCAATCGCCCCACCAACTCCCGCGCGGAATCCTCCGCCGCCACCCACGCCAGCACACCCTCCGGCGGCGGCGAACAGACCGGAGCTCCCCCGGACCCTGCGCTTCCGCAGAGCACGAAGCCGAGCATCGCCGAACGAACCAACTGCTGAATTGCGTGCATTAACGCGCGAAATACCTCACGGCGCATCGCCCCGCAATAGCGGCTCACGGGGCAGCTCAACCCCAGCGTGAGTTCAAGAATCGGACACCGTTGGGAATTTGGTTCTTAAGATTCGCGGAAGAAACTTTCACCCAAGCTCGCTCAAAATCCCGCCAGCCGAAAATACCGCGCCGTCTCGGCTGGCAAAACGATCACAACTTTACGGTCCCCTTCCGCAATTGGGATCCCCGGTACCGGCACCCAGTCGGCCGAAGCATTCCATTCCAGGGCGGATTGCAGTTCGTAGCCCACCGCGCTGGCCGCCCAGCTCAGGTGGAGCGTTCCGTCCACGAGTACAACTGACAGAATAGGACGAATGGGTTCATCAAGCACGAGGGTGGCGGTGACCGCCTGGCTGGTATTGACGAAGGTGCCCCCGGCCGTGGTTTCGAGTCGCGCCGCTTTCACCTGATAGGTGAACGTGCCGGCGGAGACACCAACGTCCACGTAAGTGGTCTGGGCCACCGGTTCGGGAGTCAGCCGGACGAACGGGCCGTCGGTGCTGTTCGCCCGATAGACATGGTAGCCAAGCGAGGCT
>JBBQML010000048.1:0-12977 GCA_038328885.1 Verrucomicrobiota bacterium
GAAGAGTGGAACGCGGATCGAGGCCGATACCGTGGTGCTCGGATTGGGGGTGCGCCCCGAAGTGTCCCTGGCGAAAGCGGCCGGGCTCGAGCTTGGTCAGTTGGGGGGCATTCGGGTGGACGACTTCCTGCAGACGAGCGATCCCAGGATTTGGGCGGTGGGCGACGCAGTGGAGGTTCGGGATCGCGTGACGGGTGCTTGGAGCATCATCCCGCTGGCAGGACCGGCGAATCGTCAGGGCAGGATCGCGGCGGACAACATCTTTCAGCGGCCATCGCGCTACGAAGGAACTTGGGGCACGGCCATCCTCCGCCTGTTCCACCTCAGTGCCGGCTGCGCCGGAGCCAGCGAGAAGATGCTGCGCAAGGCCAATATTCCCCATGAGGCGCTGCATCTGCATCCCGGTTCCCATGCGGGTTACTATCCCGGCGCGGAACCGATCGCGATGAAGGTCCTCTTTGCCCCGGACACGGGTCGGTTGCTGGGGGTGCAGGCCGTCGGCGCCGAAGGCGTCGACAAGCGGATCGATGTGCTGGCGACTGCGCTCCAGCAGGGGATGACCGTGGATGGACTGGTGGAGTTGGAGCTTGCCTACGCACCTCCGTTCGGTTCGGCAAAGGACCCCGTCAATCTGGCCGGAATGGCCGCGCAGAATCGACTGATGGGCGATGTGGGGTTCGCGCAGTGGCATGAGGTCGCAGGTCTCGACCCGAATCGATCGGTCCTGCTGGATGTCCGTAGGCCGGATGAATGGGAGAACGGATCGATTCCAGGTGCGATTCGGATTCCCCTCGATGAGATCAGGGCCCGCATGGAGGAATTACCGCGGGGCCGCGAGATCATCGTGCACTGTCAGAGTGGGCAACGTTCCTATTTCGCGTGCCGGCTTCTCGGTCAGCACGGGTTTCGGGTGCGCAATTTGGTGGGCGGCCTTCGCTCCTGGAAGATCGCCCAATCCGGAGGATGCGTCGCATGATCAAACCCTTGCTCATGGTCCGGAGGCCGCTGCCCTGGCTTCTGGTCGTCGTCGTTGCGGCGGTCGCAGTTCGCCTCCTGGTGCTCAGGCCGGTCAGCGTCCAGCCCCACGTTGTGGCGACCGGAGAGGTGCGCGGGGAAGTCACCGGCACAGGCACCCTCGAGGCCCGTTTCAAGACCACGGTGAGTCCGCGCATCCAGCAGCGGCTCATGGAAGTGCTGGTGGACCAGGGGGAGACCGTCGTCTCGGGGGCAGTTGCTGGCGAGACTGGATGACTCCGAAATTCAGCGGCAGGTTGCCGTGGCCGAGGCCAGTCTGGCGGCGGTGCGTGCGACGGTGGACCGCGTGCGTTCGGATGAAGCCCCGGCCAAGGCGGTTCTGGAGCAGGCCCAACTCAGCCATCGCCGATCGATCGAATTGCTGGCGGGCAAGATCGCCGCACAGGCGGATTTTGACCGATCCGCGGAGGCTCTTCGGGTGGCCGAAGCCGACCTGGATCGCTCCAGATCCGTGATCATCGAGGCCGAGCAGCAGGCCGTCGCGGCTGAGAAGAACCTTCTTTACCAGCGGGAGCACCTTCGTTTCACCGAGATCCGGAGTTCGTATGATGGGTTGGTCTTCCGGCGCGATCGCGATCCCGGCGATGTGGTGGTGCCCGGTGCCTCCATCCTGGAAGCGGTCTCCACCAACGAGATCTGGGTTTCAGCGTGGGTGGACGAGACCGCCCGGCTCGGTGTGAAGGCGGGGCACCCTGTACGGGTGGTCTTCCGCTCGGAGCCTGAGAAGCAGTACGCGGGGGAAGTGGCGCGGCTGGGGCGGGAAACGGATCGGGAAACGCGTGAGTTCATCGTGGATGTGCGGTTGAAGCGGCTTCCCGGCGACTGGACGATCGGCCGACGGGCGGAGGTCTACATTGAGATCGGTCACGCGACCAACCGGGTCATCGTACCGTCCGGCTGGGTTTCCTGGCGCATGGGGAAGCCGGGCGTCTTTGTCAACGAGCACGGACGCGCCCGCTGGCGAAGCGTCACGCTGGGATTGCTGGGGGTGGAGACCCTGGAGGTCGCCTCAGGTCTGGCGGCAGGCGATCAGGTGGTGCGCCCGCTCGGGGAACGTTCCAAGGAACTGAGCGATGGACAGCGGATCGCCCTCAAATGAACCTCGCCGTCCGCGACATCCGTCATCACCTGGGACGCTTTGCGTTCACCAGCGTGGGCATCAGCCTCCTCCTGATGATCGTCATGGGGATGGGGGGCATCTACCGTGGCTTGATTCAGGAGGCGACGTTGTTGGTGGATCGGATCGGAGCCGATCTCTGGGTGGTCCAGGGCGGCACGCGGGGACCCTTCGCCGAGGTCTCACGCCTCGCGGGAAACCTGGAGAATCGGGTGCGGGCGGTCTGGGGTCGCGACTGCGCGCCGCTTCGTCTCCCACACCATCCAGCGGGAGCATCGGGGGGCGCGCTTGCGCATGGTGGTCCAGGGTCTCTCCTGGCCGGAGGAGCGGGGGGAATGGCTCCCGTTGATCGCCGGCCGACCGTTGCGGACGGCTCACTACGAGATGATCGCGGACCGTTCGCTTGGGCTGCCTATCGGGGCACGTGTGAAACTCGGCAAGGACGTCTATCAAGTGGTCGGTTTGACGCGAGGGTTGGTAGGCTCTGGCGACGTGGCCGGACGTCACGGTCTATTCGACCCAGCAGCAGAAGGAGTTGTTGGTGGCGGGTCCGGTGGACAAGGCACGGCGCCAGTTGGGGCTGTTCCGCGTCCTGCTGATCATTATTTCGACCATCATCATGGCCTTGATTCTCTACACCCTCACTCTGGACAAGATACATGACATCGCTCTCCTGAAACTGATTGGCGCACGCAACGGGGTGATCACCGGGTTAATCCTGCAGCAGGCGTTACTCATGGGCGCCCTCGGTTATGGCCTGGCATGGTGGCTCGGGCAATTTGCCTTCCTGCGCTTCCCCAGGCTCGTGCTCATCGAGACACCCGACCTGCTGATGCTCGCCGGCATCGTGCTGATGATCTCGGTGGTGGCCAGCCTGCTGGGCATCTGGGAGGCGATGAGCGTGGAACCGAACAAGGTGCTGGCCGCATGAACTCCGTCGCTGACAGCCCGTCCGCGATCCTCGCCGAGAAGCTCACCAAGATATACGGCAGCGGGAATACGGAGGTCGTGGCGATGAAGGACGTTTCCCTTCGGGTGGCACGTGGCGAAGTGATCGCGCTGCTCGGACCGAGTGGTGCTGGGAAGTCCACGTTGCTGACGGCTATCGGCCTCATCAATCCTCCCACACAAGGCCGCATTCACATCGGTGGGGAGTGGGTCATGGATGGAGACACGGCGATGGTGGATTTGCGGACGTTCCGTCGTCGGCACATTGGCTTTGTGTTCCAGAAGGCCAACCTCATTCCCTTCCTAACGGCCGTTGAGAACGTGCAGATTGCATTGGAAATCAATGACATACCACATGTCGCTGCGCGGCGCCGCGCTCTGGAACTCCTCGACTACCTGGGAGTAGCCGACCGGGCGCGAAACCTCCCTGATGCCCTCTCGGGTGGCCAGCAGCAGAGGGTCGCCGTGGCTCGTGCTCTTGCCAATAATCCCAGCCTGATTCTCACCGATGAACCCACGGCCGCGCTCGACAGCCATCGTGGGCGTCAAGTGATGGAGCTCTTTGCCAGGGTGGCTCATGAGCGTGGCGCCGCGGTGCTCGTCGTGACGCACGACCAGCGCTCGCTGGATGTCTTCGACCGAACGCTGGAGAAGGAGGATGGAGAACTGCGATCGGGAAACGCTCTTCCCTGACCTGCGCCGGCGGTCGGGCGCCAAGGCGATCGCTGCAAGCACGCCGCAGGCGCACGGAGCCAGCCTCACCATGGCTCACAGTCCCGCCGAACTCATCCCCAGTTGTCAAATCCGATGCTTGAAGCAAGCGGCGACGGTAATCCCATGGGTGCTGTCACCGGTCATGCCCCGCCGACACGGCAGATGCGGGGGGGAACCTCGACTGCGGATTCGGAGACTTCGCGTGGAGTCAGCCGTGGGCCATGCTCAGGCACGCCGAGCCGCAGAGGACCCAGTGCCACTCACGCCGAAGGAGGCAGCGATCGCCGGGGCCTGGTCAATGACGGCTATTCTTCGCTGGTGGAGAATCATTGTCACTGCACAACCCACCCGCCCCCGTGTCCAAGGGGATGCCGATCTCGCTCACGGCCTCCCGCGCGCGCAGGTTTGCCGGAGGCCAGCGCCGTCCGCAGTTTCGAGAGGGCCACAGCCTCCCCCGCGCGCGGGTTTGCCACTAGTTGTCATTTTCCGGGCATTCGACCCGTTTGCACCTCATTGGAGACGATTGCCGGGGTGAGGCTGAGAAGTGGAGTTCAACTAGGAATGACGGGCTTTTCCTTGGCTTTTGAGGTGGTGGGTTGGGTGGGACTTGAACCCACGACCAACGGCTTAAAAGGCCGCTGCTCTACCGACTGAGCTACCAACCCGCACCGGCACGCCGCGGCGGCCCCCCGCCAGGACGTCCTACCGTTACTCACCGGGTCAGCACGCTAGTGGGACCGTCGCACCTCGCAAGGGGTTTTTCACCCCGCAGGAGCGGAGCCCGTGCATCCACAGGTTGTCGGTGCGGTGGACCGTACCAAAGCGGCGGCGCGCGTTGCTTCCCGCCGCACTCCAGGAAGAGCGGCGCGCCTTGGAGTTCGCCGAGGAGCCCGGCGAGGCGGCGCTTTGGTATCCGGTCACCCACGACTTCTGGATGCACCCGAAGCGGAGACCTGCCGCTTGTCGGCGCCCGGTGCCTGGGACATCCTCCCAGCATGCCTATCCCGTCCTGTCCGACCCCCTCGAGGCGGTTCCGTGCGCGCCGCCGCACGTTCCTGGCGACCCTGGTGGCCACACTCTTCGGCTCGATGGCCTTCGTCACACTCCCGGCTGCCGAACACCCCGCTGACGCCTCCTTGACCGCCTGGCCACGCTGGAGGGGACCCGATGACCGCGGGGCCGCCGCCCCGGGGCGTTACCCGGTGGCGTTGGACCCGGCGAAGGCAGCCTGGAAGGCGCGACTCCCGGGGAAGGGTTGCTCCACGCCCGCCGTGTGGGCGAACGGTATCTACCTCACGGCTCCAGCCGGAGGGCGCGACGCAATCCTGGCCTTCGATCTCGCGGGCAAACCGCTCTGGCAGACCGCCCTCGACCCCGAAACCCCGGGAAAGCACCGCAATGGCTCCGGCTCCAACCCGTCACCGGCGACCGATGGTCGGGGGCTCTACGTGGCGTTCAAAAGCGGAGCCCTCGTCGCCTTGGATCTCCACGGCCGCGTGCGCTGGCAAACCAACCTCGTGGAGGCCTACGGGAGGCCAACCCTTTACTGGGACCACGGAACCTCTCCCGTCCTTACCGAGTCGGCGGTGATCATGACCCGCATGCACGCCGGCGAGTCCTGGGTGGCGGCGTTCGACAAGGAGACAGGCGCGCTACGCTGGAAGGTCCCCCGCAATTACCGCACCCCCACCGAGGGCGACCACGCCTACTCGACGCCCATCGTCATCCGGCACCAGGCCCGGGAGGCGCTGCTCGTGTGGGGCGCTGAGCATCTCTCCGCCCACGAAACCAGCGACGGTTCGCTGATCTGGTCCTGCGGCGACTTCAATCCGCAGGCCAAGGCGAACTGGCCCGCGGTGGCTTCCCCAGTCGTGCTGGGGGATATCGCCATCGTGCCCTACGGACGCTCCGACCGAGGCGACGCCCGCCTGCACGGCATCCGATTGGGGGGCAGCGGCGACGTCACCGCCACCCACCGGTTGTGGCGCAGGGATGACACGGGCACCTTCGTGCCGTCGCCGGCCGCCGACGCAGGCAGGGTCGTCCTGGTGCGCGACCGGGGTGAGGTGGAGGCGGTGGATCCGGCAACCGGCCGGACCCTGTGGAAGGACGCTCTGCCTCGGTCGGGTGCCAACTACTACGCCTCGCCGCTGCTCGCCGGTGACCGGCTCTATGCGGCGCGGGAGGACGGTCGGGTTTTCGTCGCGGACGTTGGCGCAGGGTTCCGTCTGCTGACGGAGAATGACCTTGGTGAGCGTGTCGTGGCGTCCCCGGTCCCGTTGCCCGGCCACCTCCTACTCCGGGGGGAGCAGCATCTCTTCTGTTTCGCCGCCGACTGACCCGGGCGCGCACCGCACCGAGCGGCCCCGGTCCCACGCAGAATGATGGAAGGTCGAACGCGTCACCCCACGGATTGGGTGACCACTTCGACGATCGGGACCTCCCACTCGGCGACCCGCAATCGCTCGCGGCGGGCGGCGTCCGATTCTTATTCGGCGCGGCGGTGCACGAGTGCCAGCACGCGAACATCACGCACGGTTGCGAGCCGGTCACTCCACGCAGCCTCCGCCCGGCGCGAGAGACGGGCGACCACGCGTTCGCCGACGTCGACCAGCACCAGACCGGCCCCTTCACCCTGCTGGGTCCGCCGCCGCAAACGGAGTCGGTTGCCCGGCCGGAGTTCGGCGAGCGCGTGGTGGATGGGGTGACCGCCGGGGAAGCAGGCCGGGTAGCCGAGATGGATGTCGTCGAGGCCGAGCGTCTCGTACCCCGACACTGCCGATGTCAGGGCGGGCAGGACCGAAAGCTCGCGGACCATCACGCCCGGTCCGTCCAGCGTGCCGGGCAGACTCCCGCCTTCGCCTCCCTGCTCGAGGATCGTCAGGGTGTGGCGGGCGCGCGTCAGGCCGACGTAGAACGCTCTCCTCTGCTCCTCCCGCTGGCGAGGGTCTCCGCGCAGGGGCCAGGGCCCGACCAGAACGACGTGGTCGAACTCCGTCCCCTTCGCCGCGTGGACCGTGCTCAGCAGCACCCCCTCGCCGTAGTCGTGATCGCGTCGGCTGTCGGCGCAGGCTTCATAGAGAAACTCCCTGGCTGCGCTGAGCGGCAGTTCCGCATCGCCGGATTCGGTGCGCCAGGCCTCGAGCTGCCGCCGGAGGAAGCGGACCCAGGGATTCGACCGGTCGCCGGCGAACAGGTTCTCGGCGAGAATAATCAAGTCAGCCGCCCGGACGAGTGAGCCGAATGGGGGAGGCAGGGCGCACGGCTCGGACCCGGGCAGGGGGAGGGGCAGAGGGGGAGGGGCGGCTCCGGGACGGCGGCGGTCGACACGGACCGGAACGGCGCGTCCTCCCCGCGACCGCCCACATTGAGGGCGCGCAGAAACCGGTGGATTTCGCGGATGTGGTGGAGGGCGGGAAGGCTGTTCCGAGCAGCCTGCCAGCGGACGGGGATCCCGGCCTCCTCGGCAAAGGCGCGAATCCGGGCCAGATCGAGGTGGGTGCTGGAGAGCACGGCGAGGGCGGACCAATGCTCGGCGCCAAGCTGGCGGAGACGTCGAAGCTCCTGCACAACGGCGGCCGGTTGGGCGCTGGCGTGGGGGAGACGAATCACCTGCGCCTTCCCCCGCGTCAGCGTGTCGCGCTCGGCGAAGGTCCCCCCGGCCGGGAGCATCTCACGGTGGCGGTCGATGCGGATCGGATGCTCGGTCTTCATCCGATCGCGATTGGCCGCGATGAGGCGGTTGGCGACGTCGATGAGGTAGCGGGTGGCCCGGTAGTTCTCGACGAGGTGATGAACCTCGGCGGTGTAGTCCTGTTGGAAGCGCCGGATGAACTGCACGTTCGCGCCGCGAAACGAGTAGATGTTCTGGTCGTCGTCACCCACGGCGAGGATCGACAGCTTCTGGTCGGGATCGTCGAGTGTCCGACCGGCGAGGGCGCTGAGCATCTCGTACTGGGGCGCGTCGATGTCCTGGTACTCGTCGACGAGGATGTGCTGGAACCCGGCAAGGAGGCGGTCGCGGACCTCGTCGGGTTCCATGCCGGGCGGAACCTTCTCCCCTTTAAGCAACCGGACGGCGTCGGTGATGAGAGCGCCGAAATCGATCTCGGCCCCGGGCGACTCGGCGCGTCCGGCGGCGGAGTAGCCGAGCAGGCGCAGGGCCAGGCCGTGGTAGGTCTGGATGGTGACGCCGCGGGCATCGGCGCCGACGAGGTCGGTGAGACGGCGGCGGAGCTCGATCGCGGCGGAGCGGTTGAAGCAACAGACGAGGACGCTCTGGGGCCGCACGCGTTCGACGCGGAGCAGGTACGCGCAGCGATGAACGACCGTCCGCGTCTTGCCCGAGCCGGGGCCCGCGAGGATGAGCAGGTTGCGGTGGATCGGCGCCGTGACGATGCGGATCTGGGCCTCGTTGCCGAGCGCGGTGACGATTCGCTCGTAGGACAGTGCGGTCGTGGCGTGGGCCAGGAGGTCGGGGCGGGTGGAGAGGAAGCGACGGATGAAGGCGGGCTTCTCGAGCGTGAAGTAGGCGACCACGAGAGCCCGGGCCTCGCGGATGTGCTCGAGGCCCTGGCGGGCGTACTCGCCCATCACATGCACCTGGAGGATGCGTTCCTGGTAGTGATGTTCCAGGGGTCGGTAATCAGCCGTCTGGTAGCGCTCGCCCTTGCGCGCGGGCTGCAGCCGGAGGGTCATCGCGGAGCGAAACACAGCGAGGCCGTGCTGCAGTTGGATGACGTGCTGTTCGTGCAGGAAGAGCAGGCCGCGGGCGATGGCGGCCTCCATGTCCTTCAACTCGGATCGCAGCAACAGGTCCGCATCGAGGGCCAGCCGGACGTCGTCGAAGGCGAATGGGACCAGAAGCTCGGCGGTGGGTGCGGTTTCGGGCGGAATCTTTGCGCGGATGGCCTCCAAGGCATGCACGACGATGCGGCGGCGTTTCTCGGCGAGTTCCCCGATCACCCTCCAACTCCGGCGCACGCGGACGCGGTACGCATCGTTGCCCAGGTGGAGGAGTTCGATGCTGCCATGGCTCCCGGCGAAGTCGCGGCCATCCTCGGCGAGGCTGCGGAGCAGTTCGGGCGAGGACGGATGCTGTTCGTCGATGAGCCGCTGGTTGAGGAGGCGGAGCGAGAGGGGCATCCAGCCTTCGGGATCCGGCGCCTCGACCGCGAGGAGGTCGAGCATGGCGGTCTCGGTGCGGAGCACGCGCTCGAGGCGGAGACCCGAGTGATCGGGAACCTTGTGGCGGACGAAGGCGTTCAGGAGGGTGTCGCGCTTCAAGAGGCCGACCTGCGCCATGCTGCCCAGCATCTTGAGGATCCGCGCGCTGAGATACTCGGGGTTCGTAGCTGTCCCAGGAGAGGCGCGGGTGTACGTGGCGAACTCGGGCAGGAGGGCGAGTTCGTCGATCGTCAGGCTTTCATGCGGGGACGCGTTCAACAGCTCCCGCAGGATGGCGAGCCAAAGGGCTTGTTCGGCCAGGGAGAGATGGAGCGCGGCCATCCGGGTTCGCGCCTCCTCCAGGTTGCGGACCAGCGGGCGGGCCTGGAAGACCTGGGTGACGTTGTCGTCGCGCTGGAGAAAGCCCGCCCGTTCGAGCCAGGACACCGCGGCGCGAACCTTGGTGTCGGCCGAGCGGTCGCGGAGTTCGATGTCGGCCTCGACGTCCTCGTCGCGGAGGATTTCGCCGGTGGTGATGACGATCTCATCGCGGTGACCCCGCGCCGCCTGCTTGCGCAGGCCGCGGAGGATCTGGGCGATGTCGCGGCGGGAGATCTCGGAGCGTGCGCCCATCCGGAACTGGGCCTCGCAATCGGCCTCGTCGAACAGCAGCACGCACTCGGCGCGGCGACCATCGCAGCCCGCGCGGCCGGCTTCCTGGACGTAGTTCTCCAGCGAGCCCGGGGTGTCCGCGTGAATGACCAGGCGGACGTCCTCCTTGTCGATCCCCATCCCGAAGGCGTTGGTCGCGCAGATGACCTGGATCTGGCCGGCGAGGAACTCGTCCTGGATGCGCTTCTTCTCGAACGGGTTCAACCCGGCGTGGAAGTGGGCTACGCCCCAACCCTTGCTCGCGAGGCAGGCGGCAGAGACCTCGGCGGCATCGCGCGTCGAATGGAACACGAGGGCGCTGCCGTTCCGGCCCTGGCCGAGGCGGTCGGAGAGCAGGTCATGCAGACGCTCGAGCTTGGCATGCTCGGGCACGGACTGGACCTCGAAGTCGAGGTTGTCGCGCTCGACGCCGCCCTCGAAGAGCCGGAGCTCCCGGTCGGTCTCGGTTCGGAAGTGTGCGAGGATCTCGTCCCTTACTTCGCACTTCGCCGTGGCGGTGAAGCAGGCGATCGCCGGGATTCCGGCCCCCTGCTCCCGGGCGAACTCCCGGATGAACCGCCCCGCGTAAAGATAGTCGGGTCGGAAGTCGTGACCCCACTTCGACAGACAATGCGCCTCGTCGAAGACCCAGCACCCGATCTCCCGCTGGGCGATTGCGCCCCGGAAGGACCGGTTCCGAAGTTGTTCGGGCGAAACGTAGAGGATGGCAAGATCGCCGAGGCGGACGCGACGGAGCACATCACCGCGCTCGGGCGCTGTCAGCAGACCGTAGAGCGCGGCGGTGGCGGTCGTGCCGGTGCGGCGGATCAGGCCGTCGACCTGGTCCTTCATCAGTGACTGCAGCGGGGAGATGACGATCGTCAGCACCCCCCGCCGGTGGTTTCGCACCAAGGCGGGCAATTGATAGCAGAGCGACTTGCCACCGCTGGTGGGCAGGATCGCCAGCAGAGATTCGTGCCGCATCCCGGCCTCGACGATGTCCTGCTGGAGGCTGCCGCCGCGGGCGTTGGCCGGGATCAGGCGGAACTCCCGGAACCCGAAGAAAGCCTCGAGCTGAGCGCGCGGGTCGTGCGTGCGTCGACACCAGGCGCACCCGGGGTCGGAGCAGGGCACCTCGCGGAAGCGTCCGATCAGCTTCCCGGTGTCCGGGTACTGCAACCGTACCCACGGCGGCGGGACGGAACAGGATCCTGCGACCCGCAACCAGGCCAGGACGAAGGCGAGAGACAGACGTTGGTCGGCGGTGCGGACGAGCGCTTCGTCGAGGGGGGCGTTGCGGCAGCCGGCGCGCTGGATGAGTTCCTGGCAGGAACGCAGGGCGCGGTCGACGGCTGGTTTCGGCGCCCCGAAATGGCCGAACAGGAGATCCATGCCCGCAGCGTGCCGGTCCTGGGTCCCGTCCACGCCGTTGCCGGGCGTCGCGAGGAGAAAGTGGAGGGCCTCGAAGAGCAGGGGTTCGGCCTCGCGCATCCCGGTGAGGGACCGGACCTCGTCGCGGAACAGAATCGCGGCCTGGCGGGCGTCGGCGACGGGATCGTTGAGGCTCTCGCGGACCAGTTTGTAATCCTTGACGAGCCGGTGGTACGGGTTCTCGGGAAAGCAGAGCGGGGAGAGGATCAGCGTGTCGATAACCGGAAGACGCAGGAGCGGGTGCTGGGAGTCGGCTTGTCGGAGGACGGCCAGATCGTGCGCGAGGATGTTGTGGCCGAGCACGCAGCAGGCCTGGGCCGCCAGGCGGGCGAGAGCGGCGGGAGCGGACGCCGGAGACGGCCGCTCGGCGAGTTCACCAAGGACCGCGCCGGTTTCGCGGATCCGCCCCTCCTGGGAGACCTCGAGGTCGAGCAGGAGGGCGTGGCGGAGCAGCGGTTCGGGGTCCATTCGCTCACCCGTACCGCAGGAGGCGCAGACTCCGAACCCGCGCGAACGCCTCGGAGTTGGAAGCGAGCGTCAGGCCATAGGAGGCGGCGCAGCCGGCGATCCACGTATCGTTCTCGCCCAGCCTGCCCCCGGGGATCATCAGAGCCCGATCGACCAGAGCGCCGGTCAGGGCGCTCTCGGATTTCAAGGGCATTACACGGAAGCGCGACAAAAACAGCGGCGCCTGCTCAGCGTCGTCCATGCCGGCGGCAAGCTCCCCGAGGGAGATGACGCTCACGGCAAGCGGCGAGCGGCGATGTTGGCCGAGCTTCAGGTGGCCGACGATGACGTCGGAGAAACCTTTCCCCGACTTCCGGGCAGCCTTCGATGGCGCGTGCGCCTCGGACCTGATCGGGATCGTCGTCGTGGCCATGCATGCACCATGCATGGACCGCGATTCATCCGCAAACCGGGGCTGGCCTGAGGCTTCTCCCGCCCTTGCCATGCAACGTTTCGCGTACTCTCCCTTGCACGGCAGGCTCGCCGGGGTCCAATGGCGGGACCTGCCCATGAATGCGCGCACCTCCTCCAGACCGATCAGCCGCCGTGGTTTTCTCCGCCGGAGCGCGGTGATGGGGACCGCCGTGGTCGCGCCGCTCGTCGTGCCCGCCTCAGCCCTCGGCCGCGGCGGCGTGCGTGCGCCCAGTGAACGGATCAACATGGGATTCATCGGTCTGGGCGGACAGGGCTCGGGGCACCTGCTCGGCGGCGCGTGGACCTACGTGCCGGGCGGCTACGTCGCGCGCGACGACGTGCAGGTGCTGGCCGTGTGTGACGTGCGGCAGAACCTTCGGGAGAGCGCCCGTGAACGCTGCAACCAGGTCTACGCCGGGAAGCTCGGCCGGGCCTCGTACAACGGTGTGGAGGCGTACAACGACTTCCGCGAGGTGCTCGCCCGGCCGGATCTCGACGCCGTGCTGCTGGCGCTGCCCTACCACTGGGCGGCGCCGATGGCCATCATGGCCGCCCGTGCCGGCAAGGATGTGTACTGCGAGAAGCCCATCGCGATCACCATCCGTGAAGGGCAGGTGCTCCGCGAAACCTTCCAGCGCAGGGGCCGGATCTACCAGGCAGGCACCCAGCAGCGTTCCGAGTACGGTGGCAAGTTCCGGCTTGCCTGCGAACTGGTGCGCAATGGCCGCCTCGGACAACTGAAGGAGGTCTACGCTTACCGCCAGCCAGGTGCTTTCTATCCCACGCCCTGGACCGCCGACGGGGGCACACCCGTTCCGGCAGGCTTCGACTGGGACCTATGGCTTGGACCGCTCCCGTGGCGGCCGTTTCAGGGCGAGGCCGGTCACGCGCTCTCGGGCACCTTCGTCGGAGACGTCAACTGGAGCCCGCATCACTACGACTTCGTCCAGTGGGCGGTGAACGCGGACCCGTTGGCCCCGATCGAGGTCTCCTG
>JBBQML010000049.1:0-12882 GCA_038328885.1 Verrucomicrobiota bacterium
TGGGCCAGAGCGAAGAAGTGTCCCTGGATCTCCCGAGCCACCTCCCCGGTCGCCCACCCCTTGTTCTGCGCCACAGCGCGATCGCACGATCGCGGCTACCCGTAGCCGCCGAGGTGACGAGGCGCCATCCCGCTCCGCCCACCCCGTCGCACCGTCCTTTCGCACTGGCCACCCGGGGATCAGCGCGATCGCACGATCTCCAAGTATAGAGCATTGGGCTCACATCTCTGATTTTGACAATCCCGTTGACTGAGGCCATCCACGTGGAACCGTGCGCCCCCCGCCGTGGAGGGAACCCAGGCCCGGCAGGCAACGAACCATTTCTCAAATTCAGAGATGTGACCTCAAAAGGGCCGCCCCGAAAGGGCCGCGCCGCCAGAGATTGCGGAGAAGCTCGAGATTCATTCTTTCTGAATCGCCGGCACCACCAGCCGACGCAAATAGACCTGGAGCACCGCCGCCAGCGGCAGCGCGAGTAGCGCGCCGATGACGCCGGCGAGCGTGGCCCCGGCGAGCACTGCCACGACGGTGAAGAAGGGCGGCAGGCCCACGTTGGCCTTCATCACTTTCGGCACGATCACGTTCGCCTCGACGATCGAGAGGACGACGAAAAACACGGCAACCACGATGCCGACCCAGAGCGGCATCGTTAGGAAGGCCAGCGGCGCCGCGACCAGGCCCGCGGCAATCGGCCCGACCATCGGGATGAGTTCGCCCACGCCGCCGACCATGCCGAGCAGGAAGGGATGCGGCAGGCCGAGTGCGGCCATCGCGGCGGCGATGATCGAGGTCATCGCGACAACGAGGATGGCCTGCCCGCGCAGCCAGCCGCCCATCGTGAGCAGGGCTTCCGCGGTCACTTCGCGGAGCCGTGGCTGATGGGCGGGTGGGATGAGCAAAAGGTAAGCCGCGCACAGTCTAGCGCGTTCGAGCAGCATGTAGAAGACGAGCACGAGGACGGTGAGCGCGGAGCCGATTCCCCCGAGCAGGCCGAGCACCGCCGAGGTCGTTTGCCCGAGGTAATGCGCGACCCGGTCGAGTTCATCCTGGGCGACGCTGCCGAGTTCCTGGCCCGATGGGAGCTGGGGAAATTTCTTCCGCAGGCCGGCCAGCCTCTCGCTCCAGCCATCCACGTAAGCCGGGATGTCGCCCCAGACCTGCACGGCTTCCTGCCACGCTTTCGCCCCGATGAAATAGCCGACCCCGAGCACCGCGGCGACGATTGCGAGCAGGGTAGTGAGGATGGCGAGCCAGCGCGGAACGTGCCATCCGCCCGGCGGCAGCGCGCGCGCGTGCAGCCATTCCACCAACGGATGAATCCCAGTCGCGAGCGTGAGGGCGATCAGCAGGAGGATGACGATCGAGCGGAGCTGAACGAGGAGCCAGAGCGCGATGAGCAGCCCGAGCACCACCAAGGCAATGCGCGCACCGATCGAGACTGGGGAGCCCGTGGTCACAAACAAAAGGCGTTCCGTTTGTGCACTGGAAAACGGCCTTTTGCGAACGGGAACGAACTTACTTTTTGGTCTGCCCGAGCGCAGCCTTGGCGTCCTTTTCATCCAGGACCGGCTGCATCCGGGTATTCTTTTTCTTCGAGCCGGCAACGCGCGTCTTCGGACGATTCGCGGAATCGGGCAGCGCGGTTTTCGCCGTGGCGTGGACCGTCATTGTTTTGGCAGGCATGAGATTAGATGTGTAAGAAGGTATACGGACAAAAAGGGCTGGTGACTCGGCGGTCAGGCCTTCTTCAGCAGAGCCATGACCAGGGCGATGACGGCCAGAACGACGAGGATATGAATGAAGCCGCCGAGAATATGAAATCCCAGCCAGCCAGCGAGCCAGAGGATGAGAAGAATGACAGCGATGGTATAGAGCATATTTTGATAGGTAATCGGTTTCTTAGGCTTCGCGGAAGATGTTCATTTTCGTTTGTTGTTGTTATGCAACTTGGAGTTTTTCGGTCACGTTGTTCGGTGCATGGCGACGACCGGTGCGCCGGGCGAATACACACCACGGTTGTGGCGATCACTCGGCGTCTGGTGCTGATTTTCGGTTGTCGGGATGTTGTCGTTTTTGTGCCAACTTTTAGAAGATGACAGGGAAGCGGTGCCGGTGCCATGGGGTGTTACCCCCATGCGAGATCTCATCATGATCTGATACCGGCTATGGTTGGTCCTCTCATGGATCCAGTCCAAGTGGGATGATCCAGCACCGACTCGCGGCGCTCGGAAGGATGGGACGTTTCATCGCGGCACAAATGATCAGGAGGGTCGTTCCCGGCATAGATGTTCGAAAATGGGTCGGTTTGAATGACGCTTAGTTTAGCCCCAAAACTTTCTTGGTGAGACGTTTACGGCGACGGGTGTCGGGCAGGGTTCCGAAAAAAGACCGGAATGGGGTCAGACATTGACTATCGACAGTTACTGTCGTGGTTTGACCCCATGTCTTCCCGTGCCCTTCCCAGTCCTGCCACCGAGGGAGCAGACCCGCTAGGATCAGGTGTGCCCACCCGCAAGCGGCCTCGGTAGGGGCTCGGGCAGCGCAGGGCATGGTCGCGGGGTTTCTCATCGCCCGAATGGCTGCGGCGTCGATCGACCGTGGTGCACCCCCGGGCCAAGCTCGAGCACGGCATGGCGTCCGACCATCCGGGGCCGTCGTCCGCCCACGGTGCGACCATCGACCACCACCACCGGAAGACCGCCCACCACGGGCAATGCCAGCGTGGCCCGGCATGCCGGCGGGACCTCGACCTCGAGCCCTCCCTCCTCCACCGCCTGCCGCCACCGCACCGGCACCGGGCCGAGTTCCGTCACCACCACCCCCTCCGCTCGCCCCGCTCGTTTCAGATCCCCCAAGTGTGGCTCGATCCTCAACCGGAGCCTCGACACCGGCCCAGCTAACTGCACCCCCAATACCTGGGCACTTAGGAAGTACGCGGGGACCGCCCCGGCCTCATGATAGTTCTCCCCCGGGCCGAACCCATCCCATACCGTGTGCGTCTCACCCTCCGCCATGGCCCCCCCATTTCTGTCGGATGAGCGCGAGGGCCCGTCGATCGGCCTCCGGGGTGTCGAGGCCGTGCAAGGCTTTGAACAGAAACTGGTAGCTGTAAGGCAGTCCTTCGTGTTGCGCGTGATGCGCCAGGAGCCACGCCTGCATGCGGGCACGACGCGCCGGAGGCACCGTCCCGAAGTGTAGCGAAAGGAAGGCGGCAGGCACGGTGGGCGGGTGGGGACGGCCATCGATGAGGCCCCCAAGATAGGTTCCGGCCGCCTCGTCCCACAGATGCTGGTTGACGGCTTCCTTCACGTCCCGGGCGGCCAGGGCATAGCTTGCCCCTCCCCCCCCCTTCCTGAGGCGGCGTGCCAGGTACGCCGCGTCCTCCAGGGCCCGGGCGACGAAGGCATTCAGGGTCGCGCCTTCTCCCACCTGGTAGCACAGCGGGTTGCTCCCGGGGTAGACGAAGTCGCGGGCCTTCACCAACCCCCGCTCGGTCCGCCGCTCCAGAAGCCACTGCAACTGCCCCACCACGGCCAGCCAGAGTTCCCTCGCGAGTCCGGGATCGCCGGTGTGGTCGTGGTATTCGCGGATGGCTTGAATCCAAAGACATGCATAGTCCTCGATGTACCAGCGCACACCTCAGCGCCAGGACCGTCGAGGAGTGAGCTCCGGCGAGGTTCATGGCCATTGGTCCCAAGAGTGTGGCCGCGGGGGGCGGAGTGCATAGTCTCCGGGCTCGACCACCCCATCCGCCGCCGCCGAGGCCGGCCACCGGAGGTTGACCGCCCACGCCGGGGCCGTTGGTCTGTCCCCTTGCCCTGCCCAGGCGATCACGAAGCCCACGGCCGGACGCTGGCGGTAGTGTGGCGAGGAATCAACCTCTCGAACATGATGACCTGGGAACCACGACCCACCCGCCACACCCCCGCGACCCTCCCCCGCACGCACCGCGCCATCACCCGCCTCCGACGCCTGGCGCTCACGGTGGCCCTGCTGCTGGTCCACCCCGCGCTCCCCTCGCCGGGCGCGGATCCATCCCTTGCTCCCCATCCCTCCGACCTGCGGTTCGAGAACCTACGGTGCGAATACCGGGTCAATCCGGTCGGCATTGACGTCCCCTCCCCGCGGCTGAGTTGGACCCTGGCCTCGGATCGCCGGGGTCAGCACCAGACCGCCTACCAACTGCTGGTCGCCTCCAGCGCGGAAGCGCTGGCCAGGGACGAGGGTGACCGCTGGGACAGCGGGAAGATCGCCTCCGATCAGACGCTGCACGTGCCCTACGCCGGCGCACCCCTCACCTCACGCCTGCACCTCTGGTGGAAGGCGCGTGCCTGGGACCAGGACGGAGCGCCGTCGGCCTGGAGCGAATCCGCCACCTGGACGATGGGCCTCCTGAAACGATCGGACTGGGAGGCACGCTGGATTGCGGATGCCCGCCTGCTGACCAACGAGGCCACCCGCCACCCGCTCAACGGTTATCATTCCCTCGTCACCAACCGCGCCGAGGTCCTCAAGTGGGTGCTCCTGGACCTGGGACGCACCCAACGCGTCGAGGCGGTGCGCCTGTTCCCCGCCCGGCCCTACGATTGGCAGCCCGACACTCCGGGCTTCTTGTTCCCCCTCCGGTTCCGGATTGAGACGGCCCGCCAGGCGGACCTGGGCGACCTCCGGGTCCTCGTCGATCGCACGTCCGCCGACGAACCCAACCCCGGCACGAATGCCCCGCTGTTGGAGTTCCCCGGCATCACCGCCCGGTTCCTGCGCCTGAGCGTGACCCGGTTGGCGCGACGTGACGCGGACAATCTCGCCTTCGCCCTGGCGGAACTGCAGGTGCTGAGCGACGGCCGGAATGTGGCGCTCGGAGCCAGAGTTACCGCCCTCGATTCGATCGAAACCGGCCCCTGGGCGGCATCCAACCTGACCGATGGGGTCACCGGGACCCTCAGGCCGATCAGTGATGGAGGGGCGTTGCCGGCCACCCTGGCGCGGAAATCGTTCACCGTGGCCGGCCCCATCCGCCGAGCCACCGCCTACGTCTCCGCCCTCGGCCTCTACGAACTCTGCCTCAACGGCCGGCGCGTCGGCACCCAACTGCTCGCCCCCGAATGGACCAGCTACCGGAAGCGGATCCCCTATCAGACCTACGACGTCACCGGGCTCCTGCGGCCCGGCGAGAACGTCGCCACCGCCCTGCTCGGCGAGGGATGGTACGCCGGCCGCCTCATGCTGACCGGCCGCTTCGCCTACGGCACCCATCCGCGCTTCCTCCTGCAACTGGAGGTCGAAGGCGCGGACGGCTCCCGGCAGCGGATCCTCTCCGACGATTCCTGGCGGACGTCCACCGACGGACCGATCCGCGCCGCCGGCATCTACGATGGCGAAACCTACGACGCCCGCCGCGAGCCCGCCGGCTGGGAGCTGCCGGGCTTCGACGACACCGCCTGGGTCCGGGCCAAGTCGTTCGAACCCGATGGACGCCTCCTCGTCTGGCTGCCCAACGAACCGATCCGGGTGCTGAAGGAACTAAGCCCCCTCCAGCTCAGCGAACCCCGGCCCGGCGTCCATGTCTTCGATCTCGGCCAGAACATGGTCGGTTGGTGCCGGGTTCAGGCGGAGGGCACCGCCGGACAGGTGGTCACCATCCGCCACGCCGAGATGCTCAATGACGACGGCACCCTCTACACCGCGAACCTGCGCGCCGCCCCGCAGATCGACCGCTATACCCCGCGATCCGACGGCACCTTCGTCTACGAACCCCGTTTCACGTACCACGGGTTCCGTTACGTCGAGTTGTCGGGCCTGGCTCGTCCGCCCACGACCGCGGCGGTGCTCGGCCGGGTCTTCCACTCCAGCTCGCCCCTCGTCGGCCGCTTCGAGTGTTCCGACCCCTCCCTCAATCAGCTCCAGCGCAACATCCTCTGGACCCAGCGCGCCAATCTCATGAGTTCGCCCAACGATTGCCCCCAGCGCGACGAGCGCTTTGGGTGGATGGGTGACATCCAGGCCTTCTCCCAAACCGCCATGTTCCACATGGACCTGGGAGCCTTCTTCACCAAGTTCGCCCAGGACATCCGCGACGATCAGGCCGACGACGGCCGGTTCCCCGACTTCGCCCCGCACCCGGGCGACCCGAACAAGTCCTTCTCCGGGGCCCCCGCCTGGGCCGATGCCGGCACCATCGTCCCTTGGCGCGCCTATCAGAATTACGCGGACACCCGCCTCCTGGCCGGCCATTTCGAGGCGGCCCGGCGTTGGGTGGACTACGTGCACCGGAGCAACCCCGACCTCACCTGGGTCACCAACCGACACAACGACTACAACGACTGGCTCAACGGCGACTGGGTCAAGCAGGCCGGCTGGCCGGCCCGGGGTGGGTCGGTCTCGAACGTGATCCTCGCCACGGCCTTCTTTGCGCACTCGACCGAGCTGGTGGCGAAGATGGCCGGCGTACTCGGCCGCCAGGAGGAAGCGGAACGCTACGGCGAACTCTCCGCGCGAATCAAAGCCACCTTCAACCAGCGGTTCGTGCAGCCCGACGGCCGGATCGCCGGCGACACGCAGGGCGGCTATGCCCTGGCGCTGAGCTTCGACCTGCTGCCCGACGCCCTCCGCCCGAAGGCCGCCGATCATCTCGTCCAGGGCATCCGCCGCTACCAAGACCACCTCTCCACGGGCATCCAGACCACTCACCGCGCCATGCTCGAACTGGTCCGTCACCAGCACGCCGAGGTGGGCTGGCAACTCCTCACCAACCGCACCTTCCCGTCGTGGCTCTACATGATCGACAACGGCGCCACCACGATCTGGGAACGCTGGGACGGCTACGTGAAGGGCCGCGGATTCCAGGATGCCGGCATGAATTCGTTCAACCACTGGGCCTTCGGTGCGGTGGGTGAATGGATGTGGCGACACATCGCCGGTCTCAACCCGGACGAGGCCCGGCCAGGCTGGAAGCACTTCACCGTCGCTCCCCGTCCGGGCGGCGGCGTAACTTGGGCCAGGGCTGAGTTTCAGTCCATCCGCGGCCGGATCGCGTCGGACTGGAGCCTCCAGACCAACCGGTTCACGCTGCGCCTCACGGTGCCACCCAACACGACCGCCACCGTCCACCTCCCGACCACCGACGCCTCGAGGATCACGGAAGGCGGCCAACCCGTGGCCGGCGCCCAGGCCACCCCTGATGGGGCGGTGCTGGAGGTCGGATCGGGGACGTACGAATTCAGTTCGCCGTTTTGAACATGATGAGAACACCGACCCGTTGCCGAATCCTCCTGGGGTCCCTGCTCTGCCTGCTGGCGACCACCGGACCCGCGAGGGCGGCGACCGCTGCCGCCGATCCCGAGGCGGCAGACCTGGCCTTCCTGCGCGACCTCGCGCGCGATGTGGTGGCCGCCTCCCGCGTGGAGCCAGGCCGGAAGGTCGGTGACGCTTCGACCAATTCCTGCGGATTCACCCTCATCATGCCCGGTGGCCGGGGCGGTTACCCGGCGTTCTGGATCCGCGATTTCGCCATGTCCCTCGGGTCGGGCTTCATCACCGCCGACGAGATGCAAAACCATCTCCGGCTGGTGGCCCGCTGCCAGAACGGACCCACAGCCCGCCCGCTCTCCCACGGCCTGGTGGTTCCGCCTTTCGCCATCCCGGATCACATCAACTTCGACGGGGGCGCGGTCTTTTATCCCGGCACGTACTCCTCGGGAGACGACCAGGGAACCGGGGCCTACGGCGTCCTGCCGCCCGTGGACGATCACTACGAGTTCATCCACATCGCCTGGGCTCTCCTCCAAGCCACGGGCCGGACCGATTTCCTCGACGAGTCCATTGGGGGAATGACCTTGCTGGAGCGGCTGACCGCCGCCTTTGCGGCCCCCGCCACCGATCCGGAAACGGGCTTGGTTGTCACCGACGAGGCCCGGCGTGCCGTCGGATTCGGCTTCTGCGACGCGATCCACTTCACCGGCAAGATCCTGTTCCCGTCGTTGCTCCGCTACCGTGCCGCCGGCCAGCTGGCCGAGTTCCATCAGCGCCTGAACCAACCCGAACGCACGCGGCACTATCGGACGATTCAGCAGCAGATCTCCGAACACCTGGCCCCGACCTTCGGCGAGCCAGCCCGGCTTAAGGGCTGGCTGCAGGCGGCGACCGTGGTAGGCCGCCAGGCGGATGTCTGGGGCACCGCCTACGCCCTCCACCTGGGCGCGCTGCGCGGCGACGCCGCCGGACGCGCGACTGAGACCCTGATCGACGCCGTGCGCCGGGGGACCATCACCTTTGAGGGCGCGGTCCGCCACGTCCCCACCGACGGGAACGCATCCACCAATTCCGCCTGGGAACGGACCGCCAACGTGCCGATCGACAGCTACCAGAACGGCGCCTACTGGCACACCCCCACGGGCTGGTTGATCAGTGCCCTGCGCCAAAAGGATCCCGAAATCGCCTTACGGGTATTCGGCGATTACCTCGCCCATCTCCGCCAACACGACTTCCGACGGGGACCGGGAAAAGCAGCGCCCTGGGAGTGTTTCCACCCGAAAGGAAACACCCAGAACGGGGTCTACATGACCTCGGTGACGCTCCCTTTGTCCGTGCTCTCCCCAGCCGCGGACGACCTCCTGATCGCCGATTTCGAGGGACCGGATTATGGCGCCTGGAAAACCACCGGCGAGGCCTTCGGATCGGGCCCCGCTCGCGGCACGCTCCCGGGCCAGATGCAGGTCGACGGCTTCAAAGGCCGGGGCCTCGTCAACTCGTTCCACCAGGGCGACGGAACGACCGGCACCCTCAACTCGCCGGAGTTCAAGCTGGAGCGGCGGTTCATCAGCTTCCTGATCGGCGGCGGAAAAGATGCCGCGAAGACCTGCCTGGAGTTGCTCATCGACGGCCGGGTGGTCCGCAGCGCCACGGGGCCGAACGATAAACCGGGCGGAAGCGAGGCCCTCGCCCCCGAGTTCTGGGAAGTCGGTGAGTTCGTCGGCCGAACCGCCATGCTCCGCATCGTCGACCAGGCCACCCGCGGGTGGGGACACCTCAATGTGGACCATCTCGTCCAGACGGACCGCCAGCCGCCGGGGCTGGTCGCCAACGCGAAACGCGAGTTCAGGATCGGACCGCCTTACCTCAACCTCCCGATCAAGCACGGCGGCCCCAAACGCGTGGTAACGACGTTCGTCGACGGACGCCTCACGGTACGGAACGACATCGAGCTCGCCGACGCGGAACCCGACTGGTGGGCCCCCATGGATGTCGGCGCCTGGCGGGGCAGCACCGTCACGCTCCAGGTTGACAAGCTCCCCGAGAATTCCACCGCCCTGCGCCGGATCGAACCGGGCAACTCGATCCGCGGCGGGGAGAACCTCTATCGCGAACCCACCCGTGGGCAGTTCCACTTCTCACCCCGCCGCGGCTGGAACAACGACCCCAACGGCCTGGTTTTCTTCAACGGCGAGTATCACCTGTTCTTCCAGCACAACCCTTACGGATGGGGCTGGGGCAACATGCACTGGGGCCATGCCGTCAGCCCTGATCTGGTGCATTGGCAGGAACTGCCCGAGGCGCTCGCCCCCGATGAGTTCGGCCCGATGTTCAGCGGAAGCGCGGTCGTCGACCGGGCCAACACCAGCGGCCTCGGGAAGCCCGGCCAACCCGCCCAGATCCTCCTCTACACCGCCGCCGGGGACCCCACCGTCCAGTGCCTGGCTTCGAGCACCGACGGCCGCACGTTCACCAAGTTCCCCGGGAACCCGGTCGTAAGCCAGTTCACCCCTGGCAACCGCGACCCGAAGGTGCTCTGGCACGAACCCACCGGGAAGTGGGTGATGGCGCTCTACGTGGAGACCAACCGGGTCCATTCGATCTTCTTCCTCGACTCGGCGAACCTCAGGAACTGGACGTTCCTGAGCCGTGTGGATGGCTTCTTCGAATGCCCGGACTTCTTCGAGTTGCCCCTCGATGGCGATGCGACGCGCCGCAAGTGGGTCCTCACCGCGGCCAGCAGTGAATACGTCGTCGGCAGCTTCGACGGCACCACGTTCACCCCGGAGACGGCGAAGCTGCCGGGTCACCGCGGGCGCGGCTTCTACGCCGCGCAGACCTTCAGCGATATCCCGGCCAGCGATGGTCGACGCATCCAGATCGGCTGGTTCCAGACCCCGACGCCCGGCATGCCTTTCAACCAGTCCATGACCATCCCGTTGGGCCTGGACCTGGTCGGAACTCCTGCCGGCCCACGACTGACCTGGACCCCGGTGAAGGAGCTCGCCTCGCTGCGGGCGACGGAGCACGTCGTCCCCCCGGGGACCCTGAACCCCGACGCTCCCAACCCTCTCGCCGGCGTGAAGGCCGAACTGGTCGAGTTGCGTGCCGAGTTCGAACCGGGCGACGCGACCGAGGTGGTCTTCACCGTGCGCGGCGCCACGATCCGCTACGAGGCCAGGACCCAGGAACTGGCCGTAAACGAACATCGCGCCCCGGCCCCCCTACGCGACGGTCGGCAGCGCCTGGTCATCTACTGCGACCGCACGGGACTCGAGGTTTTTGCCAGCGACGGCCTGACCTATGTGCCGATGCCCTTCATCCCCGCAGCCGACAATGATGCCGTCGCGGTGCAGGCCAAGGGAGGGAGTGCCAGGTTCGCGTCGCTCCACGTGCACGAACTGCGGTCCGCTTGGGCTCCCCGGTAAGCGCGGCACGCGAGTCGTGGCAACGTCCTGGGATTTGTAGAAGCCGACGTGAGGAGGCTCCGTTCCCAACCTCTCGGGGCAACTTCAAGCCGCCCCCTCTCGGCTGCCAAGGCGCTTCGAGGCCCTGGGAAGCCTTCCGCGGATCGAAGCCAGACGTGCTCGCCAACTGCCTCCAGAGATGCTCCTCCTCCTTGCCGAGGTGGGACGGGACCGCGATGGCGACCACCACGTAAAGATCCCCCCGCTCGGCAGCCCCGGCGGGAAGGCCCTTACCGCGAACCCGCAGTTGGTGTCCCGGTTGGGTGCCTGCTAGTGGGGAATGGGGTCAGACATTAGTGGCAAGGGCACAAGGACCGGGTGGTGCCCACCCATCTGCGCCCGGGCGATTGCGTGGGTGGAGCGGTACCTGCGGGAGATCCACCCGCGGCTGTGCCTCGATACGTGCGAGACGGCCTTGTTCCTCACCGGTTACGGCGGGCCGTTCAATCCGGACGTGGTCAGCCGGATGGTGCGCGCCTGGCTGGAATCCCTGGGCCTCAAGGGCAGTTGCCATCTCCTGCGCCACACCTGTGCCACGCACATGCAGGAGGGCGGGGCCGACATCCGCTTCATCCAGCAACTCCTCGGGCAGGCCAAACTCGACACCACGGCCATCTACGCCGAGGTCTCGATCCTTCAACTCCAGGAAGTCCACCGCCGGTGCTCACCTCCGACACCACGAAACTCCCGGTCCTCGCTGCCCGCACGTCCGCGCTGTCGGTTGGGCTGAACGTCCACCTCCTCAAAGACGGCCGCAGCGTGATGTAAGAACTGGGCACCCAGACCGGCTGGGCCGTGGCCGGCATCCTTCAGCAGGACTACTCCGCCACCTCCCCCGCCGCCGGCACGGCGTCCCCGGACGACGAGAGCGAGAGCCTCCACGTCACCCTCGACGCCGCCACCGTGACCGCCGACCTGGCGAAGATCAGCGCCACCCAGAGCGCCGATGCCGTCAACAACTCCAACCTCCTGCTCTGGGTGTTGCGGGACTCCGACCCCTCGGAGTTCGAGGTGATGACGGTCAAGTCCATGCGGATCGTCGGCGGGGAGGCATTCTATCGGTTCAAGGTTCGCCGCGCCCGATTCGGGACGCAGCAACTCGCCCTCCCCACCGGGGACCACGCCTTCATCGTCCTCGGCTCCGACCTGGCGATGTACGGGCATTCCCGGTTCGCCGCCTACTCCGTCGCCGTCCTGATCATCGTGAATTCGAGCCTCTACCCCAGGGCCACCGAGGGGTCCTGACCGATTCACCCACGTGCGGGAGGACTTTTGGCTGGTGAGCACCGATACCGCTCCCGGGTGGAGCCGCTGAGCGGCGGGCGCGGGGGACCTCGGCTGACCGTCGCACAAAGATCCGTGCGGATTGTACTTCTCGCCCGCACGAATCCTTGTGCAACATGGCTCGAAGGATGAGCCGCGTCCGCAAGCTGAGGGAGAAGATCATGGGCGGAGCCCATGATCGCAACGTGTCCTTCGCCGAAGCGGAGGCAGTCCTGAAGCACGCCGGCTTCGTCCATGACGGCGGGAAGGGGAGCCATCGGATCTATCGCCGTGCCGACGGCCGAAAGCTCGTCCTCCCGTTCCATGCGGCCGAACTGAAGCCCGTGTACGTCAAAGAGATCCGCAAAACCCTCACCTGACCATGCAAGCCCATTACCTCACCGTAATCTATTGGAGCGACGAAGACGATGCCTTCATTGGGAGGGTGCCGGCCCTGGAGGGATGCGTCTCGCACGGCGCGACCTACGAGGAGGCTGCCCGGAACGTTGCCGAAGCCATCGATGCCTGGCTTGAATCGGCCGAGCGACACGGGGACCCGATCCCCGACGTTGACGCCGTCGCCGACGAACTCCGTCGACTTCGGCCCCTGCTGAATCTGTCCAAGTTGGCAAAGGAGGCCGGCCTCAACCACCACACCTTGGCCAGCAAACTCCGCCGGGGGACCAAGTTGACCCCGGCGGAGGCCAAGTCCGTCGGGCGGGTGCTGGCAACGGTCTAAGTCGGGCGTACCGTGCACCGTGGACCCTGTAGGGCAACTCGCTCAGACTTCCCACCCTGATCGGTACTCTCGCCGGACGTAGCGATTGATCTCCGGCAGGTTGGTGCACTTCATCTGTTCGACATCCCATTCGAGCTTCCGGCCCACCCCGGCGAACTGGGC
>JBBQML010000050.1:0-12772 GCA_038328885.1 Verrucomicrobiota bacterium
GTGCGACGGGGTGGGCGGAGCGGGATGGCGCCTCGTCACCTCGGCGGCTACGGGTAGGCGCGATCGTGCGATCGCGCTGTGGCGCAGAACAAGGGGTGGGCGACCGGGGAGGTGGCTCGGGAGATCCAGGGACACTTGTTCGCTCTGGCCCACAAGCTGCTGGTCCTCTTACGCCATCGACTCCACCGCGACCACGGCATTCGCGAGGTCAAGTTGGAGAAGAAGCGCGCAAAGTGATTGGAGCAAAGGGCCGTCGAGGCCCAGACCACCGGGCGGGAGGTTCACCCCTTGCAGTGGAATCTACCCGCCGTGGCCCGACTCTCGCAGCAACTCTTCCGAGCGCTCCGAAACGGAGTTCTCGGTCAGAAGCGTTGGCTGGTGGTCCCACCCACCTTCGCGTGCAGGCTTCACGCCTATCTCTGAGATTACACGGACACCGTTCGAAACCGCATCAGCCGAGTGTGCGAGGAATGTACGTCGGTTCATAGCAGTGCTGCGAGGGGCAAATGAACTAGGAACCAGGACTTTGTGGTTGAGGAGGATTCATTTCACGGCATTGACGAAATCGAAGACGCCAGTTGTCGCTGCGAAGGTATTGCCAGAGCTGACGAACAGCCCGATCCGGCTCTTATCGCCAAAGGTCGAGGTATGGGTCATCCGCGGCTCGCCCCAGCTCGTGCCATCCGTCGAGGCGAACACCTGAATCTGTCCGCCGGCCTGCACGAGCTTGAGATGGATCGGCAACACGACCTTGCCCAGGTCCTTCTTCTGGTTATCGTCCTGATCACCGGATTTGTTCCGCCAGCGGCAAACGAGATTGCCCGTCGCCTCGGCCTGGATGAGCAGGAAGCGGCCGCACTTCTCGACCAGCGCCTCCCGGATCATCAATCCAGATGCGGTGGGCGGGCGGTTATCCCACTGGTAGGCGGGACCACCGACGTTCGCGGCCAGACTCGTCAGGCGGGCGGAGACCTCCACGTCGCCGGTCACGGCCCTGCTGACAAAAACCCCCTGGTCCCTGACCCGTTCCCACCACGAGCTGATCGCGTGGCCACAACCCGTGAGAGTGAACCTGTCGTCGGTCACCGAGACGGAGCCGGGAATGGCTGGCCGGTTGAGTTCATCATAGCTCCAACCGGCCGGCAGGGTCGTGGGCGTTACGGTCACCGCGCAAGATTGTTTAACGTTGTCAATCGTAGCCGTGACCGTACAGGTGCCCGCTCGCTCGCCGACCACCATGGCAATCTGCTCGCCGATCCGCCGCACTTCGGCGATGGACGGATCACTGCTGACCCAGACGACCTCTCGCTCCCATGTCTCCAGGGGTGTGACCGTCGCGTTGAGCGTCACTCGACCGTGGGCGGGGAGGTTGAGTGTTCTCTGGTCGAGAGTCACATTGGCGACCGCGGCCTTGGGGCGGCAGTTTATTGCCTCATTAAGTTCAATCGTTGAGATCCGGGTGCCTTCGTTCTCATTGGCCGCAGTCACGCCCAGCCGGTAGATATTCCACTTGCCCGGCTTGGTGATGGTGAACTCGCGCCGTGGCGTTTGTTCGGAACATCCTGGAGCATTCTGACTATCAAGCACGGTCCAACTGACCCCGCCGTCGTTGGAACCAGCCAGTTCAAGGGTGCGAGGGAGCCGTTGGCTGTCCCCGCAAAGAATCGCATACGACGTGACCAGGTATTTCCTTCCATCGACATACTGGCACTGGATCCAACTCGACGCGGCCTTGTCGACCCAGACTGTCTTGTCATCACCGTCGAACGCCTTGATTGCCGAGCAACTGGCATCCACGGCACCCTGGCTGGTGATCCGGCACATGCCGGCCTGAGCGTAATAGGCGGTGTTGAATGTGAGGTTTGATGGCCGCGCCTTGCCGGCCACCATCATATCCTCCAAGGCTGCCTCGACTTCGGCCGTCGAGGCCTTCCGGACCAGATAGGAGTGGCGGCGATCGTCGCCGGCCTGCCAGGTATTGATGCCGGTTTTTTCATTTGTGAAGTTGACTCCGTCGCTGACGACATTGTACCAGGGTGCCGCGCCACGAACCGCCACGAGGCAGGAGATAGGGTCCCAACTCAGGCGATCTCCGGCGAACCCGACGCCCGCGTACTGCCGATAGGCCATGGTCAGTGGGTTATGCTCCGGCATATCGTAAGTGACGCGACGACCGGAGCAGGTCGAGCCGCCTTCCCCGTTGAACAGCACGGGCGTCGGCCAGGTGGAGCAGACCAACGCGGCCGCGGCGGGGTCCTGTTTGAAGTTCCACTCCGCGTCCTTCTTGTTCGCTTGGGGAGGATAGTTTCCGCCCATGACCTCGAGTTTCTTCACTTTCTTCGCAACCAACGCCTGGCCGTCCAATGGACTCGCCTCATCCGGACGGGAGTTGAGCAGATTGGCCAGATTGCGCAGTGGACCAACCGCCACCACGACCACGCTGCGATCGGGTTGCTGCGCAAGAACCTGCCGATACAACGTGACCGCGTCCGGATAGTCGTTGCCGCTGGAAGATCGATGCGAAAATCGCCTGGCAAGCTCGGCGGTGTAGTGTGGGCCAGCGAGGAAGCCGGGTTCTTTCAGAGTTCCCACGGGAATCTCGGGGCGCCCAAACCAGGTATTGATCGCATCCAAGGCCGGGGCGATGCCGTCGGCCGACACGCACCCCATCGTGGCGAGGAGCCTGGCTTCGCCGCGCTCCACGGCCCCGTGCAGGATGAACAGGGCGCCCACATCATCACAGTCAGCGCCCATGTCGGTATCGAAGATGATATTCACCGGCGGCTCGGCGGCCGGACACGCCCGCGCGGCGGCCAACAGAGTGATGCTGATGGCGGCGACCCAGGCGAGATGAAATGGTAAATGCATGGAAGCAATGTTTTCAGACCTCAGCCCTACTTCTCGAACCCGAATTCCAGTTCATTGGCCCAGTGTGTGGACCAGTCGTTGTGGAATGTCAGGCAGTTGTCCTTCGAGACGCTGCGCCCGACTGCCAACTCGAAAGCGCTGCCTCCGTTGTTGACCCGGAAGCTGAACTTCACGGTCTGTCCGGCGGCGAGGCGTTCTTTCACTTCCGGCAATTCGGTCCAGGGGATGGCGCACTCTACCACGTTGCCCTGAACAACCAGCTTCGCCTCGCCTTTCACCGGACCGCCGTCAATCGGCGCCTTCGGCTGGCGGGGGAAGAAATGCTTGCGCATCATGCCGGGCCGCTGCAGGCAGAAGATTTCAGTGCCACCGCCATAGGCCTCCCCGACCTGGTTCAAGGCAAACTCGTAGTCGGTGTCGAAGTAGGCGCCAAAGCGAGGCATGGTGCCGGCAGAAAACTGGAGGTAGGGCTTCTGCTCCGGTGGGATGGCGTTGAAGGCGATCTGGACGTTGTGCTGGCCGTTGCCCGAGGGAATGTCGTAGTCCTTGCGATAGGAGAAGCGCCGAACGCCCGCTGGCCAGGTCAGCTCCTTGCCTTTGCTGACGACTTTTTCCGGGTAAAAGAAGTCGTCATCGTTGCGGGTCTCATAGCGGATCATTCCATCCATGCGTGGCACTTTCGCGGCGAAATAGAAGAACTGGTGGTCGTGGGCCAGCCACGCGGTTACAGCGCCGCCGCCGCTCTGGCGATCCCAGTTCACGAAGGGCAGATAAGCTTTTTCCGTCTGGCTGACGCCCACGGTCCTGGCGCTGGTTTGGGGGATCACGTCTTTCCAATCGTCGAGCTGGCCGTCCACGGCGATGGTGCGTCGGGCGATCAGGTTTACATGGATCAGCTCCGCGTGTTGCTTCACGCCGTTCGAGCCGGCGTCAAACGCCGCCAACAGCTTGTAGTTGTTATCCTCCGTGGCCAAGCCGCCGCTGATGACCACCAACACTTCCCTGCTCTCCTGGCCGTCCAGCGCGACCGTCTGTTCCGGCGGTTCGACGGTGAGGCCCTCGACCGTCAGCGTGAGCTTTCCGGTTACTGGCCGATTCAACACATTGGTGATTTTGATTTTCAGTTTCGGCCTGGCAGCAATGGGCACGGTAAGGTCGCTGGTGGTGATTTCCACAGGGTCCAGCCCGGTGATTTTCGCGGAGGCAATCGCGGCGAGCAGTTTGGCGAAGGAACCTGAACGGCCGTCCGAGCGCAGGAAATAGCCCAAGGCATTCAGCGGGACGATGATTCGACCCTCTTTCGACGGCAACGGGTTGCCGTAGAAATCAAGGAGGATGAACTGGCCGCCGCCGTCGATAAGTTCCATCTGGGCGTCTGGGGAGAGCCCCACTGAGCGGAAGAGGGTCCGGTTCTTGTCGTAGCTCGCGCTCAGGTCACCCACAATGACCACCGTTCCGTCGTCGGGGTTCACGGGACCGGTGCGCTCGTGGCCCGCCTTCCCAGGCAATCCATCAAAGACAAACACCCACGGCAGCCCGTTCTTGAAGAGAATCTCCTTGAAGGTGCGCTGGCCGATAAACTTCTGGCAGGCCGCCACGGCCGCGCCCGGTGCCCAGATTTGGGCGACGGCGTATTCCTGGCCGTTGATCCTGGGCTTCTGGGAGGTGAACACATTGCCGCCATAAATTCCCGCCGCACGGTCCTGGCCCATGGCACGCATCGAAGCGATGACCGAGGCGACCCGGTCATCGGAATTGGCCACCCAGCTTTCCGTGTCCCAGACCCGCACGCGACCGTAGTCGCCCTGGCGGTTCATCCATTTGGGTTCGAGGGCGGGATCAGCCGCGAGCGGTTGGTAATGGATGCTGACGAAGTCGAGCCAGGGCAGAAAGGTATCCGTGCCATCGCAGAAGAGTTTGTCGCGGGTGTTCGCAGAGGAGCACGCGCCGCCGATGAGCACCTTGACGCCGGCTTCCTGGCGGGCCTCCAGCACGGCCGCCGCCATGACCGTATAGATTTCGCGGTAGCGCAGACAGTCGGCGGCCCAGCCCGAGATGGAGAGTCCTTCCCACGGCTCGTTCCACAGTTCGACGGCGTTGATGGGTCCCTTGGGCCAGCCGTGTTTGATGAGCACGTCTTTGAGATAGCGTTTGAACTCGGGATCGAATGACGGCAGCCAAGCCAGGTCCTCCTTGTTGCCTTCCATCATTTCGCCATTGGCGCGCAGCCAAGGCCGGCCTCGTCCCAGCGGCATCTGCTCCCGTGGCGTGCCCCCACAGCCCACGGTGAGCAAGAGCGTGAGATCGTTGGTCATGGCCCAATCCACGTGTGCGTCGCGGATGGTGTTGTAACCGCCCTCGGTGCGGGCACCTTTGACCCCAAGCCGCTTGAACACATTGAAGACCGCCGGGGACATCTCATGGGGCCAACCCAGATCCAAGGCGTAAGTCGGCAGCCATTCGCGCCCGGGTTCCGGCGCCGGCACGCGGACACAGGTGGCACCAAAGGCTCGGCCCCGCTCGCCCAGGTCAAGAATCAGCGCATAGCCTCCGAACGCGTCCCCGAGCTTGGGTTTCACTTCGACCGGGCCGCCGCCGGCGGGCAAGTCCACCTCCACCGTGCTGGAACTGGTGTCGGCGATCTTGAACACGATGGGCTTCCACCAATCGCCCGGCTTGCCTCTGGTGCCATACTGAATCACGTCCACCCTCACCGGCCCCTTGTAAGCCGGCCCCGGCTGGACAAAGAACGTGAAGGTGGCCTCCTCGCCCGGCCACAGCGCGTTGGCGCCGAGGCTGCAGCCGATTTGTTCCACGGACCAGCCTTTGGCCGAGATGCCGAAGGTCTTGTCGAAGTCCTCCATGTTGCGGCCCGTGACCATCTGCGCCCGAGCCGGCAGAGCGCAGAGCGCGACCACGCACAGCAGAGCCAACCGGCCCGGCAAGCTCGCCATTCCGGGGAACGATGTTTTTTGGGGGATTTGTTTCATAGTTGATTTCCTGGTCACCAACCTCGCCGCGCTCCGCGACTGCCACCAATGCGTAGTCGCCCGCCACGTCGAAGAAAATCGGCTCGCACGAGGTTCTCTGTTGGAAAGTGCAGACCGCGTGCCCTGTCGCAGTTCGGTTCCCTGTGCTCCACCCATCGTAGCGGCAGAGGTGATTGCCCATGGAATTCCAGTGGTGGGTTCTCTCGCCAATGGGCCCCGCAAGGGACATGACGTCCTGCTCCGGATAGTATCGGACACGTCGCACAGAATCGAGTGGCTTCGGGGCCGGGATGGTCGCGAAGGCCCCATCGTAGATCGGCACGCCGTGGCGATCCAGTCCTTGATAGCCGATCAGGCGTATTCGGTCGCCTCCGGAAACGAAAGCCCGTGGCGGGCAAGGCTTTCAGCGGGCTTCGAGTCGTCCCACTCGAAACGCTTGATCTGCACGCCGACGACGTGGCGCTGTGGGCCAAACTGCAAAGCCATAAGTCACTCCACGACCGCACGGAAGAACCGGGTGCCGGAATCCCCGACAACGATGTCGAAGGCGTGAATCGAGTTGGTCAGCGTGAGCCGTGCCTCCTCGCGCCACGGGCCGGACGTAAGACCGGCCTGGGACTCCAGACGGTAGGTTTGGCCGGGAGTTCCCTTGATCACGGGTCGCCAACGCCCGGAGCCGAGGCCGTCAAGACGCAGCCTCGGCACGTCGGTTTCCTGCTGGACGGCCCGGTAGAACACCGGCCCCGACGCGACGGCGGGCGCGACGCGGACCAACTGCTGGTCGTCGATCGTGACGTTCGTGAGCGGCAGCCAGCCGGCGTTTCCGAAGAGGTTGGTGCGGAACTGAATCCCGTACGAGTGCCCGGGCAAGCCGTACAGGATGACCTCGCGACGACCGTCTCGTGTGACCAAGGCATCCACCAACGGCTCGGCCTGAATGAGAAACACCTTTCCACCCAGGGCGACCGAGTTAAGGAGCGGTTCACCCCCGCTGCCACGACCGACCACGTCGATCAACCGGAGGGAAAGGACGGCAGAGCCGAATGCCTTGTTAACGGCGAAGCGCAGCCGTGCCAGATCTACGCCTCCGGGCAGGATCTGGCCGAGGGGCGAACCGAATTGCACCTTCACCCGGTTGTCGCCCGCGGGGGAAATCGCCGCCGTGCCCAACTCCGACACGAGCGAATCGAGAGCGAAGTCGCCGAGGCGCCCCCCAGGCGACTCCACCAGGAAGCTGAGATTCGTCAGGCTGGCTTGGGATTTCAGCGTGATGGGCACGGAACCGGTGGCGCCCGAGAGCACGCTGGTGGTTCCCAGTTGGAGGGCGAAGTCACTCCGGGTGTCACGCACGAGGACGCGGAACGACTGGGTGGCGCTGAGCGGCGGCGTTCCGTCGTCGGTCGCCACGATCACGATCGGGTTCGTCGTTCCGCCCTGGGCGTCGTTCGGGCGCCAGCTAAATTCGCCGGTGTCCGACCGCAGGGTCGCGCCGGAAGGTGTCAGGCCCTCGAATCGGAAGGTCAGCCGCTGAGGTGGGAGATCCGCGTCGGTCGCCGACGCCGTGAATACGAGCAAACGCCCTTCGTCGACGGTACGATGAGGGATCGGCACGAGGACAGGCGTCGCGTTGCGGTCGTCGATCCGGACGTTGAAGGCGCGGGTGGTCCCCAGCCTGGGAACGCCGTTGTCGAGCACCTGAACCGTGAGTCGGAGTGTACTGGGGGCGAGACCCTCGCCCGTCACCCAGGTGATCAAGCCAGAGAGAGGATTGATCTGCGCGCCCGCCGGGGGCAGGCCAACGAAACTCCAGGCGAGAACGTCGTGGTCCGGATCGCTGGCCACGGGTTCGACCACGAGGACATCGCCCTGTTCGACGGCCTGGTCGGCGATGAAGTTCAGAGTTGGTGCGTGGTTCTCGCGGGTGACGGTGGTCTCGGAGTCCGGGGTGCCAGCGACGGCCTGGCGGTTGCCCAGATTGTGGGTCGCCACGCTATAGAACGCATAGTGGTCACCGAGTTGTCCGCGATAAACCGCGCCCAGGTTGGGGGTACGCACCAACCAGGTCGCGAAGGGACCGCCATTGATCGCGACGAAGATGTCGTATCCGGCAATCCCGCTGCCCCCAGGGTTGTCCGCACCGGACCACTGGATCGGGATGAGCGCGAAACTGTCGGCGGGCAGGGGAGCAACCCGACTGGAGGGCGGCAGTGACTCGAGCGGCACCCGTGGGCCGTAGCTCAGGGTGTAGCGGCCGGGACCCCCGCGGTCGAGCAGGTGGATCAGGCTCTCGCGACGAGGCTTCCGGCCGTTGCCGACAAAGGTCCGGTCGGTGGCCCAGACGTTCGTGCCAACCGGGATGACCAGGCCATCGGAGCGGGTCACCGAAAGCAGCTTGAATTCACCACGGCCGGGGTCCGCGAGGCGCAGATGGGACCAACCATCGGAGGCCACGGTGGTCAGCGAAACGGACGGGGTGCTGGTGTCCGGAATCCCCTCGATCGTGGCCTCGCGCTGGACGCTCACCTGCTCGATGGTGCCGTCGCTGAGGTAAAGGAGGTCCGGGAGGTCCTCGGCATCGGGCAGGTCGTTCACCAGGAAGTCGGGTTTGCCGTCCTCCCAGGGGCCCTGGGCCTGCACGAGATGGTTCATCTCATGGATGGACACCTCGTCGATCAGGGTGAGTTTCTTCTCCTGCTCGCCGGCGTGATGTTCGATGCTCGCCTGGTAGTCGACGAACAGGCCCTGCAAGGTCGAGGTGAGCAGCCACCGCGCGATGCTGATCTGGCCGGGATCAATCCGACCGAACTCGGCGGTGAGGGACGGCGTGGCTGGCAGACCCGCCACTTCGGTTCCGAGAATCTTGAAATCGATCAGGAGGCCCTTCTCGTTCTCGATGATCCGGGGCTGGGCGGAGGTGATCCGGACGTTCCGCGCGGCGCCCTTATGCGCCCGCTGCTCGTCAGGATACCGATCTGCACCGAGAGTTCCTCGATCGCCAGGGCGGGATCGTTGTTGTCGATCTCCAGGGTGGCGTTGAATACGTTCCGGGTGAGGATCAAGTCCTGGTCGAGCTTGAGTCGCACCTGCGCGCAGACCCCGCCGCCGCCGTCGACCGGTCCGGGTTGGTGGAGGGCGGGACGGCGCGAGGCCTCGCCCGCCACGGCGTCCAGGCGTCGGCGCGCCTCGGCCACCAGTTGGTCGAGGCCGAGCGAGGCGAGGACGGCCTCGGGCGGGTCGCAGATCACCTGCGAAGGAATGAGGAAGTGCTTGTTGGTGGGGTAGAACATGTCCACGCCGATGCCAAACAGCCTCGCGTTGGCCTGGACATATGGACCCTCCGACTTGTAGCAGAACTTGCTCTCCCCGTCGTTGTTGTAGGTCCACGAGAACTGGAGCGATCCCTTGATCCCTCCATTCACGAAGGATTCATCGAACCGGATCGGCGCATCGAGGGCCTTGAGGCTGGCCTTCGCCTTGCCGAACGCCCCGCCCTGGATCTCGACACCGCCGGTGATGGTGACGGAGATCTCGGGTTTGTCGCGGCCACACCCGTCCTTGTAACTGCCCGACACCTTGAAGGACGGCTCGGCCAGCAGGCCGAAGGTGAGATCACCGTCGAGTCCGAGGACCCCCTTGAGGTCGGCGGCGACGACAAAGTCGGGGAATGACTCCTTGATTCTGGCTTTGTAGGAGTCGCCGACCTTGACCTTCACTTTCCCCGAGAGAACAGCGGAGACCTCCTCCACCGGGACGTCGTTGGTGCAGCAGAGACTGAGCTTGCCCTTCGCCTCGGGTTGCGTCTCGATTTTGAGGCCCAGCAGGCGGTTCCACGGGGTTTTCTCGAGGTAGAAATTGGCCAGACCGTCGAAGGCTTTCGCCAGGGCGTGAGCAGGCCGGAGAGATTGACCTCCGGCAGGTCGAGTGGCCGGCAAGGCGGTTGGTTGGTGTTGCAGTTGATCTTGATCGGAAAAAATGGCGGGCTGACGAAGGGGCCGCCTACCGAGCCTGTCCCGCCCCAGGACCCGCCACCCCCCGCACAGTCCGACCCGGCGTTCAGAATCTGGATGGGGGTCGAGTAGCTGTGCTTGGTGCCGCAAATCAGGGTCCAGAACGCGCCGCCGGTAAGGCCGCAGGGGCCACCGCCATGCAACCCGACGCCCCGGACGGCCGATGCCAGCGCCGGCGTCCGCAGGCGCCGGATGGTACAAGGGATGACCAGGGACGAACGGGCCGGCAGCGCCCCGAGTTCGGACACGAGCGGTTCGAGTTGCCAATCCGGGTGGCGACTGAAGCCCAGCCGGAGTTCGTTGGCGGCGATGAGGCCGTGGTTCGAAATCCGCAGGTCGATCTGCGTCACGTCCGCGCTGATCTCCGCCAGATCGATGACGTTCGGTTCGATGGTGACGACCGGGATGGGCACGAACGTCTCGAACACGGTCTCGATCGAGATCCGGGTTCGGTCCTCGATCTCGGTAGGTTCCACCGTCCAGCGGTAGCGCACGGTTTCCCGCGAGAGGAAGGCCTGGACTTCCTCGGTGGTGCCGGCGCGCACCAGCGAGGTGCCGCGGTAGCCGAGGTGCGCGTCCGCCGTGACTTCGACGTCGTAATAGCCCTCGAACACCTCCGGGAGCAGGAACCGCCCGGCCGAATCGGTAACGCCTTGTGCCAGCACCGCGGCGGTCACGGCATCGCGCACCGTGACCACGGCGTTGGTGACCCGGGGCGAGCCCTCCGCGTAGTAGGTGTACTCATCCACGGCCGTCACCTGGAGGTCCCCGCTGGCCTCGGCCAGGGCACGGAAACGGAACGGCAACAAGAGACTCAAGTCTCCCGACCGCAGGACCAGCGCCCCGGAGTATTCGCCGAGCGGCAGATCCGCTGCCGGTGTGAGTTGCAGCGTCACCCGATTGGTCGCGCCACTTGCGAGGGGGAGCAGCGGGGTGACCGAGGCCACGCGAAGCCAGGGCAGCTCCGGCGTCAGCACGGAGATCGGTCCCGTGGAGGTGCCGCCGCCGTTGACGACGGAGAATTCGAGGACGGCCTGTCCTCCGCGCTTCATGCCCGCAACCAGTTCGCCAGGAAGGACCATGAGCCGCGGCTGCAGGGACTCCACCGCCACCGCCAGGGTGACGTCGGTGGTCGCACCCTCGGTGCTGGTGACGCGGATCAGCACCTACCCGCGTGGGAGGCCGACCTCCACGGCAGTCAGAGCCAAGCGCAGGACCGCACCGCCCCACGCGGCGAGTGTGCCGTTGCCCGTCACCGAAGTGATGGCCGTCAGACTCGCCGGGGCACTGACGACGCGGGCCTGCAGGCCGGTGAGCGGGACATCGCCGAGATTTTCGAGCGGGATCTCGACGACCCTCTCCACCTGCTCCACCAGGGAGACTTGGTCCGCCGGCGGACGGGCGCGGAACCCCAGAATTGTAAACTCATCCTGGGCCGCCGGACCGGTGGCGCCCGGGTGGGCGGCGGCGACCTCGTACCAGCCGGCCTCGGTGGGCAGCGGCTGAAAGGTGACGCTGAAGTTGCCGTCATCGTCGGTGACTCCCAACAGCACGCGACGCGTCTCCCGGACCGCCAGATGCACATGAACCGGCACGTGGGGCGCGGGCACGGTGGAATCCGCCTCGAACGCCCGGCCCCGCAGCAGCACGGGTGCGCCGACAAGATAGCGCGAGGCCTCGGCCGCGACGGTCGCGGCCGAGGCCTCGCGGACGTGGATCGGCGTAGCCGCGATCGCCGCATTGTTGTCCTCGAGAGTTTCGGCAACGCGATCCTCGGCGTCCGTGGTCACCACCAGCCAGTAGTCGCCGGCCGCCACCGGCAGGCGAACCTGCAGGCTCTGCTCGAACGCCTGTTCGGGAGGCAACGTGCCGGTGAAGTCGAACTGGCCGAGCAGGGTGTCTTCTCCGATCGCGGCATCGTGGGACAGGAAGACCCGAGTTAGAACGTTGGTGGTGGCCGCGGTCAGCCCCTGGTTCACGATCCGGTAACTCACGTTCACCGCCGCCTCGGTCGCGCCAACGGCGGGACCGCTGACACCGCTGACCACCAGGTCCGGCCGGCCGAGATCGGAGACGACCAGCGTGTCGGACGCCGAGGCATAACCGGGGGCGCTGGCGCTGATCCTCGCGACCTGGTTTGCGTCCGACAGGCCGTCATCGATGCTCACGATGTCGAAGACCGCGCTCGCCTGACCGGCAGCAAGCCGCACCTCGGCGGGCACGCTCGCCTCGCGCGGATCGCTCGATCCGAGCGCGACCGAAACCGGCAAGGCGAGATCACCGGTCCGGGTGAGCGTTGCCGTCGTGGCGGGATCCAATCCCTCTGGAACCAGATGCCGGGCGAGGACCACTCGCAGGCTCGGACCTTCATCATCCGTCACGGTGAGTGTCGCGGCGGTCCCCGGGGAAAGGCGGCGGCGGGTCGCGGGGTCGATCGGGTACACGGTCAGGACGACCTCCCGCGTGGTGTTGGTCACGGAGTCGTCCACGGCCGCAATCGGAAAGCTGACCGACCCCTGTCCCGCGGGAAGGGTTACGTGGGCGGGCGAATCAACGATGTCCGCGCGGCTGGACTGCACCTCGAGCAGGAGATCCGCCATGCCGGCGGGCGTCCGGGTGACGGTCGCCACGGTCGCCAGAGGCCCGTCGGCTTCGCCAACCTCGGTCCTGGAGAGCGAGAACGAGATCAACGGCAGGTCGTTGTCGGCGATGGTCAACTCCACGGGAAGGCTGTCCGAATGGCGGACCGCGTACGCGGTGAGGGAGACCTCCTCTCTACCCACAGAAAATCATTCTAGACATATCGCCCCCGGTGCGGCAGGGTCCGTCGCGTGCTCGATGCGGTACGCATTAGTGGACGCTGGGTCTGCCGCCATGTGCTGGATCGGCTGACAGCGCGCTCGACCG
>JBBQML010000051.1:0-12733 GCA_038328885.1 Verrucomicrobiota bacterium
GATCCGCGCCGGTGAACACGGCCGAGGAACTGGCCGCGCGGTACCAAGCGGAAACACCGGGCGGCAAAGTATCGCTGAAGATCTTCCGCCAGCAGCGGGAGACTTCCCTGACGCTTCCCGTCGGCCCGCCTTGAAGGCCGACCGCACGCCGACCCGGCCCTGGGAGACCGGCAGGCGTGCCGTGTCCGATCGTGGCATCCGCGGGACGTTCGCTCCCGGTCAACGAGCCAGCACACCGGACGCCCGAGCCCGGGTCAGTTCAGCTTGCGCAACCAGATGTTGCGGTAGCGCACCGGATTCCCGTGGTCCTGCAGGTGGAGCGGCGCCTTGGGCACGACCCCCTTGGCGGGGGCGGCCGTGGTGGCTTGGCCCTTGATGGGCACGTGATCCTGCACCAGGAGGCCGTTGTGAAACACGGTGAACAAGCCGGGCACCACCTTCCCCTCGGGGCCAGGCCGCGGCGCGTGAAAGATGATGTCGTAGGTCTGCCATTCACCCGGTTTGCGCGCGGCGTTCACCAAAGGCGCGGCGTTGCCATAAAAGCCGCCGGCCTGGCCGTCCGGGTACGTCGGGTTCTCGTAGGAATCGAGCACCTGGATCTCGTAGCGGCCCTGGAAGTACACCCCGCTGTTCCCCCTCCCCTGGTCCGTCCCCACAACCACCGCCGGCGCAGCCCATTCGATATGCAACTGGATGTCGCCAAATTCCTCCTTGGTGGTGAGGCCGCCACCCCGGACCTCGGCGTAACCGTTCTCGATCTTCCAACCCGGCGGCTGTCCGTCCGGACCATTCCAAGCCCCCAGGTCCTTGCCGGAGAACAGCACCACGGCGTCGGCCGGCGGAGGGGCGCCATCGCTGAATGTGGCGCCAGGAGCGACGACCGGGGGCGCCTCAGCCCCCTGGACGGGGGCGTCGATAACGACACCGAGGGCCGCGCAGAACAGCGCGAACGCGGCGGTGAGAGGAAGGGAAAGACCTGGAGTCGGCATTTTCATGGGAAGAGGCAAAATGGGGACGTGCGCAGGGTGCCACTTGAGCCGTGCCGCTGGCGATGCGGAAAACGCTCCCCCTAAAACCCTCTTGCATGGTGCCCCGGTGCGCCTTCATAAATCACGCGCTGGCTGCGCACGTGGCGAAATTGGCAGACGCGCTACTTTGAGGTGGTAGTGGAGCAATCCATGCAGGTTCAAGTCCTGCCGTGCGCACCATCCAGCAAAGATCCTCCTGCCAGTCGAACCAGCGATCAGCAGGACCCGTTCCGTCTGTTCGCCCCGGTCCAGTTTGGACTGGCTCGTCAACCCTCACCCCCCATGAATTTCCTACCCACCCCGTTCGGTCCCCGGGAAGCCCGCGTCGGACTCGTCGTCCTGGCTCTCGTCGGCGTCCTCGTCGGCACCACCGGCTGCGACCGGCGTTACGTCATCACCACGACCGGAGGAGCCAAGATCGTCACCGCCAGCAAGCCCAAGCTGGTCCAGAGCAGGTACATCTACCGTGACGCCAACGGCCGCACGAACGAGATCAGCACCATGCGGGTCAGGGTCGTCGAGCCCTACTCTTCCGAGGCTGAGGGGGTGCAACGGCGGGTTCCCGAGCTGCAATAAGCCGCTCCACATATTTCCCGAGCAGATCGGCCTCCAAGTTCACCAGGTCCCCCACCTTCCGCTCGCGCAGGTTGGTCACCTCCCAAGTGTGGGGAATGATCCAGATTCGGATCGTCTCGGCCAACGCCTCCGCCACGGTGAGGCTGATCCCATCCACCGAGACCGACCCCTTGTAGAGGAAATACCGCATGAGCTCCCCCGGCGGCCGGACTTCCAGCACCCAGTCCTGACCGGAGCGCTCCCACCGCACGATCTCCCCGGTGCCGTCGACGTGCCCGGTCACGAAGTGGCCCCCCAACCGATCGTTCACCCGCAGGGACCGCTCCAGGTTGACCAACCCGCCGACCCCGACCTGGGCGAAACTCGTCCTCCGCCAGGTCTCCTGCAGAAGGTCGAAGTGCAACCTCACTGCCCGTCCTCCACGGGTGCCGGCCGGTTTCACCCCCGCCGACCTGGCTACCCGCACGGTGGTCAGGCAGCAACCGTTCACCGCGATGCTGTCCCCGAGCTTCACCCCCTGCCCGACTTTGGCGGCGCTGATCACCATCCGGATCGACCGGTCGGTGTCCTGGATGGAATGGATCCGCCCGGCCTCCTCGACGATGCCGCTGAACATGGCGAAATCGTGAAGCCCCGCCCCGGCTTCGTTCAACCCTGAAGGGACCGCCTGCCGTCTTCGCCTGATCCGCGCGGACCGCGGATCTCCGACCTCCGACCTCCGACCCGAGGGTTGCCGGGTCGCCGCCCAATCGCCAGTCTCCGCGTCACCGAACGCACCCCCGCACCATGCTCCGCACCACCGTCATTGGAAGTCACCCGCTCCCCGGCTGGCTCGAACTCGCCTCCCAGCAACTCGACCGTTTCGGTCCCGACGATCTGGCTGAGCTGCAGGACGACGCGGTCATCGCGGCGCTCCATGATCAATTGAGCGCGGGGCTCGATGTGGTGACCGATGGCGAGCAAACCCGCCTCGATTTCAACCTCAGCTTCTATGGGCATCTCGAGGGGATCGACCTCGAGTCCGCCCCTCCCCGCCGCTTCGGCCCTCCGGCGCATGACCAGCGCGGCCGCCACCGGGTGACCGCCCCGTTGCGGGCCAGCCGCGGGCTCGGCGTGGTAGCCGAGTTCCAGCGCTTGCAACGACTCGCTGGCGGGCTGGGAATCCAGGCCTCCGGTTCGCCCACCTTGAAGGCCTCGGTGCCCGGCCCTTACACCCTCTCCGGTCGGCTCCTGCCCAACCCGGAGCTGGGATACCCCGACCGCTGGGCCCTGACCGAGGCCCTGCTGCCCATCGTTCGCGGCGAACTCGAGGCCCTGCTGGCCGCGGGTTGCCGCGAGATCAGCGTCGATGAGCCCAGCATGAGCTGCTACGCCTACCGCGAGGACACCCGGCGGTTCGTCGATATCTTCAATCGCACGGTGGAATCGGTAGCCGGCCGCACACGCGTCTGCACCCACCTCTGCTTCGGCAACTACAAGGCCCGCGCGGTGGGCCCGCGCCAGATCGCGCCGATGTTCCCGGCCTTCCTCGACTTCAAATGCGATGAGATGCACGTCGAGATGGCCAGTCGCGAATTCGCCGAGCTGGAGCTGATCGCGCAGATCGCCCGGCGCATGGATGTGGCGGTGGGCATCGTCGACGTGAAGAGCTACTACGTGGAGACGCCCGAGGACATCGCCCGACGGATCAAGCGCTGCCTCGAATTCGCGCCGGCCGAGCGGCTCGTGCTGGCCCCGGACTGTGGCTTGAGTCAGACCGCGCGGTGGGCGGCCAGGAAGAAGCTCGACCACCTGGTCGCGGGAACGAGACGGGTCCGGCGCGAACTCGGGCACTGACTGCGTCGCCGTCGCCCTCGCCGTCCGCGTCAGTGAAGCAACACGGCCGTTCCGCTGGCCGTGACCATGAGCATGCCGTTCTGCGCCCCCAGAACCTCGTAATCCAGGTCCACGCTGAGCACCGCGCTGGCTCCCAGGGCGGCCGCCTGCTCCTGCATCTCGCGCAGGGCCGATTCCCGGGCGCTGGCGAGCACTTTCTCATACGAACCCGACCGCCCGCCCACGATGTCCCGGACGCCCGCGAGCATGTCCCGGAAGATGTTGGCGCCGATGATGGCTTCGCCGGTCACGATGCCCAGATACTGGCTGACGTTCCGGCCGTCCACGGAGGGAGTGGTGGTGATGATCACGGCCCCCATCACCCTGGCATTCAGCCAGGGGTTGCAAGCGATTTCCCCCGCCTGATTTCCCCCGCCCCACCCCGACCGGCGGCGCACCCGCGGTGCCAGTCTACAGTCGCCCGTTGTCGATCAACCGGGTGCTCCCGATGAACACCGCCAAGGCCAGGTGCGTTCCGCGGCGGACCTCCGTGACCGGGACCAGTGTCTCCGGGTCGAAGACCTCGACGTAATCGAGTCGCGCCTCCGATTCCCGGGCCACCAGCGTCGCCACCTCGGCCCGCAATCTTTCCGCCCCCAGGGTTTCCTCTGCGGCGGCGAGTTCGCGGGCCCGGCACAGCGAACGCCAGAGTACCGTTGCCTGGGCTCGCTGGGCCGGGGTGAGGAACTTGTTGCGCGAGCTCATCGCCACCCCGTCCGCCTCCCGCACGGTGGCGGCCACGACCACCCGCAGGGGGAAGTTCAGGTCCGCCGCCATCCGGCGGATCACGGCCGCCTGTTGCCAGTCCTTGGCGCCGAATACCGCCACGTCCGGCAGGACCAGGTTGAACAACTTCGCGACGACCGTGGTGACGCCCCGAAAATGGGTCGGACGGGACCCGCCTTCCATGCCCCGTGCCAACGACTCCTCCACCACGTAGGTGCTATACCATCCCACGCCCCGACGGGGGTACATGGCGGCGTCATCGGGCGTGAAGACGGCATCGGCCCCGGCCTCACGGCACAACCTCAAGTCCCGCGGAAGATCCCGCGGGTACTTCGCCTGGTCCTCCGTCGGCGCGAACTGCGCGGGATTGACGTAGATGCTCACCACGACGCGCCCCTCCGCTCCCACCAGCGCCCGAGCCCGCCGGAGGAGGCTCAGGTGCCCGGCGTGCAGATACCCCATGGTCGGGACAAACCCGATGGAGACTCCCTCCCTCCGCCAGGCGCGGGCCAGTCGCTGCATCGAACCCGGCGAGGACAATTGTCGCATGGGCGCATGTTCCGACGGCTCCGTCCCCCGTGACAAACGTTCCGTCACGAAACCCGTGCTGGTGATGGGATCTCCTCCCCTCGTCTCCCGACTTGGCGGAACCCCTCTCCTGCGGCAAGACTGGGGGAATGTCGGTCACCTCCCAAAGCCGCCGCCTTGCCCCGGTCCTCCGGGCCGTCACACTCCTGCTTTCAGTCGTCGCTGGAGCCGCGGCAGCGGGCGACGGGGATCCCTTCGCCGCCCAGCTCCGCCCCCTGCTGGAGAAGTACTGTTTCGACTGCCACGATGCAGACTCCCGGAAGGGTGGGGTCGACCTCTCGCGGTTTGCGACCGAGGTCGCCGTGCAGCGCGACCCACGACGTTGGGAGGGGGTGGCCCGGCTGATCCGCGACCGGGAAATGCCGCCCCCGAAGAAACAGCAGCCCACGGTCGAGGAGCGGGATTTGCTCGTGGACGGCATCAGCCGCAGCCTTCGGAACATCGACTACTCGCTGCTCCCCAAAGACCCCGGGCCCAAGCTGATCCACCGACTGTCCCGTCTCGAGTACAACCGGACCGTGCAGGATTTGTTCGGGGTGGACCTTCGGCCAGCGGATGGCTTCCCCGCCGACGGCTCCGGCGGAGCCGGCTTTGACAACCACGCCGGAGCCCTGTTCCTGCCTCCGATCCTCATGGAGAAGTACCTCAGCGCGGCGCAGGAGGTGCTCAGCGCGGCTGCCCCGGATCAACTCTTTCCCCAACGTCCCGGAGTCCTCCGCGGCGAGCGGGCCGCCGCCACCAGCGTGCTCGAATACCACACCTTTCGGGCCTTCCGCGGGCCGGTTTCCGCGGAGGAGATCGACGGGCTCCTGGGGCTCTACGACCGCACCCGGGGCGAGGGAGCGGACTGGGAGGAGGCGGTCCGCACCTGCTTGAAGGCGGTCCTGATCTCCCCACGGTTCCTCTACCGGATCGAGGCGGACCCGCCCGGCACGACACCGGGTCGGGTTTCCGGATACGAACTCGCCACCCGCCTCGCTTACTTCCTCTGGGCCGCGCCGCCGGACGACACGCTGTTGGATCTGGCCGCCAGCGGGCGCCTGCACGATCCGGAGGTCCTCCGGACCGAGACGCGCCGGCTGCTGGCTGACCCGCGGGCCGATGCCTTCGCCGAGGACTTTGTCGTCCAGTGGCTTGGAATTCGCCGGCTGAAAACCGGCACCACCGCCCCCGACCGCCGCAAGTTCCCCGAGTACAGCCCGGAACTGCGCGATGCCATGGTGGAAGAACCCGTTCGCTTCTTCCAAGCCCTGCTACGCGAGGACCGAAGTCTTCTGGAGTTGGTCGACGCCGACTACACGTTCGCCAACCCCGAGCTCGCGAAGTTCTACGACCTTGCGAGTCCTCCCACGAACGGCTGGGTGCGGGTGCGGCTCACCGACCGCAACCGCGGCGGACTCGTGACCATGCCGGCGGTGCTCACCCTCACCTCGTTCCCCCAGCGCACCAGCCCGGTGTTGCGCGGCAAATGGATCCTGGAGGAAATCCTCGGGACGCCACCCCCACCCCCGCCCCCCAGCGTGGCCGGCCTACCGCCAGACGACCGTCCCAAGGACGGGCTCACCTTCCGTCAGCGCCTGGAAAAACACCGGACCAAGGTGGAGTGTGCCGCCTGCCACGCCCGCATGGACCCGCTCGGATTCGGCCTGGAGAACTTCGATGCGATGGGCCGCTGGCGGGATCGGATTGGCGACGTGGCCGTGGACGCCAGTGGGGAGTTCAACACGGGCGAGAAATTCACCGGACCGCAAGAACTCCGTGCGCTGCTGCTGGGCCGGCAGGAGGAGTTCCTCCGAAACCTGACGGAGAAAATGCTCTCCTACGCGTTGGGCCGGGGCCTCGAGTACTACGACGCGCCGGCGGTGCACCGCATCACCGAGAAACTGCGCCAAAACGAACTGCGCAGCTCCCTCCTCATCGAGGGCATCACCAGCAGTTTCCCGTTCCAGCACCGGCGCGGCGCCAGCGCCGCACCTGATCAGGGCTGACCGATCACCGATCAGGGCTGATAGGTCGCGTCCTTGAATCGCTGCAGGTCGCGGTGGCCCACCCGGGCGGGCCTGTCGAGGCCCTTCAGATGGGCGGTGTCACCCTCCCGCCAGCGCCAGAGTTCCGCGTGGCCGTCGGCGAAGGAAACCAGCCCGCCATTGCCATGGCGGCTGGCCGGTGTGTTCTGCCAGAGCCAGACGTTCGGCAATGCTCGCACGGCGAAAAAGCCGTCATCGATGCTGTCCGGGTTTTCGTCGATGAACACGTTCGCCTCGGATGGCGAGGGCCGTGAGATATCGGTGGACTTCAAGAAGAACGGTATGCCTGGGTTCACGAACGCCGCGGCTGGATCGCCCGCCATCCGCCCGTTCATGGAGATGCTGCGCACCCGGATCACCGCCCTGCCACCCACCTTGAAGGGCGTCACATCGGCCGGGCACCGGTAGATGTCCAACGCGTTGTTGTAGGGGAACAAGCGGCCATTCCGAATGTCCCAGACGTTCGTGGCGCCCGGGAGGGAGGCCACGTTCCCGCCGATCCAGGCGTTGGTGTTGCCCAGAAGGTTCGGAGCCAGCTTGTCGTCGAAGTCGTCGGCGTACATCACCCAGGCCAACTGCAACTGCCGCAGATTGCTCACGCACTTGATTCCGTGGGCCTTGAGCTTCGCCTTGCTCAGCGCCGGAAGCAGCATGCTGGCCAGGATCGCGATGATGGCGATCACCACCAGCAGTTCGATCAGCGTGAAACCCCGACGAAACCAGCACGGACGACGCCGGGAACCCAAGGAAGGAGGATGTGCGCGCATGGGAATTGAGTGCTGAGCGGGATTGGTCAGTGTACTAGGAATGGGAATGAACGTAGGGACACCTCCCCCTTGCTGGCAATGGCCTTTTCCGCCGCACACCCCTCACCGGTGCATCCCCGGGTCCACGCTCTCCTCTCCTCCGCCGGGTCACTGCCGCCCCATCGCGGCCCGGATGGCGTCCTCCGGCGTGACGAGGTGATCCGCATTGTTCGGGTCGTCCGAGATGGCGAGCAGCACGCCCTTGACCGTGCCGTTGAAGCCGTTGCCAACCGGGCCGTAATCCGGAGACCCCGCGGCACCCGAATCTTCACCCACGTCGCAGCCGTCGGCGGCGGAGAAGATCATCGCCTGGAAGCGGCGTTACGAACAGAGCCACCAGGCCGTGAAGCAGTGACCCGGTTATTCGACAACGTCAGGGGTCTCCCTGCCGGAATTTCCTCGCGTTCGGCATCCCCGGCGGTCCCTAGAATCTGCGCATGCATTGCCACACTCCCGCGCCCGACCGCACCCGCGCCGATACGCTCGTCCCGCCACCCACGCGGTCACGCTGGAAGACGATCCGTCGCGCCCTTGGCTCACTTGCCCTCGCGGTTCCGTCCCTGACCTTTGGCGCCGCAGTACCCGAGGGCGTTTGGGTCCGGCCTGGCTATGCGCTGACGGTGGCCGTGGACGGCATCAAGGCCCCGCGGTTCCTGGAGTTCGGCCCCGACGGGGCGCTCTTCGTCAGTGTCCCCGGCCAGGGGAAGATCTTCCGGTGCACCGATGCCGACGGCGACGGCGTGTTTGAACGGGCGACCACCTTCGTGCAAGGCAAGGATCCCAGGACGGTGCTGCAGGGCATGCAATACCATGAGGGCTGGCTCTGGTTCGCCCAGTTGAACGCCATCTCGCGCGCCCGCGACACGAACGGCGACGGGCGGGCCGACGAGGAATTCCAGGTGCTCAATGCGGTCGACCTGCCCACCGGCAAGGACGGTGGGCATATGTGGCGCGCCCTCCTCATTCACCAGGGCCGGATCTATACCCACGTCGGCGACCAGACCAACGCCACCGACGAACCGATCGACGCCTCGGAGCGGAAGAAGCTCTGGTCCTTCGCCCTCGACGGCACGGACAAGAAGCTCTTCGCCTCCGGCATCCGCAACACGGAGAAGTTCGTGGTCCGGCCCGGCACCGACGAGATCTGGGGCGCTGACCACGACATTGACACGATGGGCGCCAAGTTCGAGGCGGACCGGAAGCAGGGGCAACCCTTCACGGACCACAACCCGCCCGCCGAGCTGAATCATTACCGGCAAGGCGGCTTCTATGGTCATCCGTGGATCGTGGGGAAGGCGCAGCCCAACTTGATGTTCCTTGACCATCCCGACCTCGTGAAGCTCGCCGCCATGACGACGATCCCCGAGTGGCTCATGCCTGCCCACTGCGCCGCCAACGGCATGATCTTCTATCACGGCACCCAAATCCCCAACGCCCGGGGCGATGCCTTCGTGGCCAGCCGCGGCTCCTGGAACGCCACCCGCATGGTCGGCTATTCCCTCAGCCGCGTCCTTTTCGAGGATGGGCACCCCTACGGCGAGCAGAAGGTGGTCGACTTCCTGAAAGGCGGCACCGAGGTGAAAGGCCGACCCGTCGACTGCGCCGAGGCCCCGGACGGGTCGATCCTCATCACCGACGACAGCAGCAATCTCGTGTATCGCCTCCGCTACGTCGGCCGCTGAGGCGTCGCCGTAGCCGGGGAGCTGCCGATCCGGACGCCAGCCTTGCCCCTATCGGCTCAACGGCGCCCACATGACTGGGGTCACTGGCCTGCGACCTGGCAATACGCCAGGCGCGGAAGCCACCCCCCAGAGTGCGCACGCGAAAGCCAGGCTGAGCGATTAGGTCGTCCGAAGGGGAAAAGTGGATCGACTATCGACGGGCTGCACGAGCGGCGTCCGCAGTTGGGCGCGCGGACCGGGATTCGAGCAGCCAGAATACCACTGCGGCAATGCCCCCGAGAATGGCGAACCACCCCCAATCCGGGATGCCGGTGACATCCGGCAACCGAAGCTTGCCGAGAGCGGCGACATTTTGAACGTGTGCCTCGACCCACGAAAAGCTCAGGGCGTAGAGAACCCCGCCAACCAGCATTCCGATGAACCCCACCAGCGCATGCAAGCTGCCCGTGGCGAGCGCGACGACGCCCGTGCCCGGGCAGTAGCCGTAGAGCACCATACCGACACCGAACAGCGTCGCCCCCAAACCGACACCGAGCATGTTCGCGGGCTTGATGTGATATTGCGCGTGGCCACTGGACTCGAGCAGCAGGACGCCAATGCCCCCGACGATGATCGCGGTGAGCATGATCTTGAGCACCGTGAAGTCCCTGAATCGAAACTGGTTCACAATCACGTTGTAGTTGGCCACACCACCGCGATGAAGCAGCACGCCGAACACGATGCCCATGGGGATGGCGAGCCAACGGGCGGCTTCGGCCGAGACGGGGAATTGCATGATTCAGGGGGGATTGACGTGGAATTACTTGGATGCCTGGTTCCGTCGGCGGAAAAGGACCAAGGCCGCAAGCGCGCCTGCGGCGAACATGGTCAGGAAGAACGTCCAACTGCTCAGGGCGAGTTGGAGCGAACCACTGATCCCGTGGCCGCTGGTGCACCCCCCGGCCATGCGGGCGCCGAACATGAGAATCGCCCCGCCGACAAACGCGGCGGCAAACCGCTTCCCCATGGATCCACCGAACTGCTCTGCCCAGACGGTCGGCACCTTCTCCCACCGGAACGATCCGCTGCTGAACACGCTCAACAGACTGCCGACAAAGGTCCCCACCAGGAAGAGCATGCCGCCATTCCACTGGAATGGGGTCTTGGCCCAGTACGGGTTCTGCGCCACAGCCTCAGCCCCCATCACCGGCGTGGCGCACAGGCTGGACGCCGCGGAAAGGGCGGTGGAGATGCCCAGGGGTTGATTGACCAACCCGAACGCCAGCCAGCTCAGGACACCGATCCCGACGCCGACGAGGTAAGGGTTCCATCGCCCACGCTCCGCCATGCCTCCCACTCCCTGGTCCGTGTCGGCTGCTTCGTTCAGATCGTTCGAATCGTTCGAATCATTCATATCGGTTTCGGGTTTCACTGATGCCCAACTGGGCCGGAGCTCACAAGTCGAGCCTTGGCGGACGTCGTTTGGGGTCGGATTGGCGGGGTTCGCGGGTTGGGCTGCGCAGACGCCAGAGCAACCATCCGAGACCGAGCACCGCGATCCCCGCGAGGCTCGGCAATGGTGCTCTGGCAACGGATAGAGTGGTCATCCCCAGGACCGCCGCCACAAAGACGAGGGGCACCCATGGCCAACCCGGAACCGGCATCGCCGGGCCCCTTCGAAGCCGCTCGACCATGAGCCCACAGACGGTGGCGGCGGTGCTCAGGCTGAGCGTGAATCCGATGAAAGACAGCAGACCCTGGTAGGTCGCCGTCCAGAGCATCACCAGGGCGACGACCAACTGAAACACAATGGCCGGGCGTGGCGGACCCGTCCGCTGCTCCATCCACGAGGGCAGATAACCGTCGGTGGCAATGCGGGCGTAGACCCGCGGACCGGTCATCACCAGGGAGGAGACCGAGGTCACCAGAGCCAGGGAGATCAGGAGGGTCGCGCCGTCCGCCCACGACCGGCCACCCAGATGCTCGGCAACGAGACGGCCGACCTCCAAATGGCCTGAGATCACGTCCCCCGGCACCGCGAACAGGAAGACGGTATTGATGGCCACGTACAGCACGGTGACAAGAATGGTGCCCGCCAGCAGGGATCGCGGAATGTTGCGCTCCGGATGTGAGACCTCCCCGCCCAGATAGATCACCGCGTTCCACCCCGCGTAACTGAAGGATATCCAGACCAACGACATGGCGAACGCCGGGGTCGAGAATGGTTCCGTCGGTCCGGCGGGCGCCCCCGGAATCCGCGCGACCCCGAGACCAATGAACAGGGTGATCAGCAGGACCTTGATCACGACCGCGAGGTTCTGGGCGCCCGCGCCACCCCTGACATTCCAGGCATGGATCGAGGACACCAACGCCAGGAGGACGGTTCCCGTCAACGACGGCGAGCTTCCTGGGAACCAGTCGCTCGTATACTGGCCGAACGCGTTCGCGGCGGCGGCGAGGGGGGCGGAGAACCCGACCAGGAGGGAAACCAACCCCGCGACGTAACCCGCCGCCGGGTGCAAGGTGCGCGACAGGAACAAGTACTCGCCGCCCGATTCCGGAATGTGCCGCGCCAGCGCGCCGTAGCTCAACGCTCCGAGCATGGCGACCAACCCTCCGAGGACCCAGGCCAGAAGCACCAGCCAGGGCGATCGGAGGTCGGCGAGAAGAAAGCCGGTGGTGGTGAAGATCCCGGTGCCCAGCATGCTGGCGATGACCAGCGCCGTCGCGCTGCCCAGGCCGAGGGTCCGAGGGGGTCGGCCAGTGACGAAGGGCTGAGAAACCGCGCCTGCTTCCATGGCGTTCGCCTCACCGACCGATCCTGCGGAAGCGAAGGACGTAGTTGTCCTTCAGCAAAGGCATCTCCTCGATCCTCCTGAAACCCGCCGCCTCGAACTCGGCCGTGACCACTTCCTGCCCGGCCCGGACATGATTGAGAATCCAGTCCGAGCTGACGCCGGGCACCCGCTTGAAATCGATCAGGAGCACCTCTCCATTCCTCCGAAGCGCGCGATGCAACGAGGCGAGCGACTGCCGGGGGTACTCGAAGTGATGATAGACGTCGCAGATGAAGGCCGCATCGATCGAATCGGGGGGCAACTCGACCGAGCGCTCGGTGCACAGGACGGTTTGCACATTGCGGAGGCCGGCTTCCTCCGAGCGGTTGGCGATCAATCGGAGGAAGTCGGGAACGATGTCGACCGCGTAAACCGTTCCGCGGGGACCGGTGGCCAGGGAGAGCAGGGGCGTGAACAGTCCGGTCCCGCAGCCGATGTCGGCCACCACCGAGCCCGGGCGGATCCCGGCCGCGGCAACGATCCGGTCGCGGTGGTCGAAGATTTCGCGGCCTTCTTTCTCAAACCGCTCAACCCAGTTCGAGGCGTTGAGGTCCGGTTTCAGGTACTCCGCGTTGATCCCGGGTTTGACGCTTCTCTCCGCCACAGAAG
>JBBQML010000052.1:0-12729 GCA_038328885.1 Verrucomicrobiota bacterium
CCGCCTTCGTGGACCACACGTTGTCGCTGGCTTACAATGGCCGGACCGCCCCGCGCCTGATCCTGGTCACGCCCATCGCCTTCGAGGACCGCACCGATGCCTATGACCTGCCCAAGGGTGTGGAGGAAAACCGTCGGCTCGAAGCCTATGCCCGGGCCGTCCTTGACGTCGCCCGGGAGAAGCACGTCGGAGCCATCGACCTCTTCACGCCGACCCGGCAGTGGTTCGCCAGCGGCGGCCCGAAGCTCACCATCAACGGCTGCCATCTCAACGACGCCGGCTACGCGAGGCTCGCGCCCCTCCTGCTGGAAGGAATCTACGGCCCCGGTGCGGCCGGATCGACCGCCGATCCGCTACCCCTGCGGGCGGCCGTCGAGGACAAGGACTGGTTCTGGTTCAACGACTACCGGATGCTCAATGGCGTCCACGTCTACGGCCAGCGCTACCAACCGTTCGGCAACGTGAACTACCCGGAGGAGATCGAAAAAATGCGCCAGATGACCCGTCTGCGGGACGGTCGCATCTGGGACCTGGCCGCGGGCAAACTGCCGGCGAGTGCCACACTGCCGCAGGTGGCGGACCAGCAGACCCGGCCGCTCACGCCGGTGGAGACCAACTTCAAGCGGCCCATCGAGTACCTGGGCCGGGAGAAGGCGCTCGAAAAATTCACCCTTCGGGAGGGCTACAAGATCGAACTCTTCGCCTCCGAAACGGAGTTCCCCGACCTGAAGAGTCCGGTGCAGATGTCGTTCGACAACCGCGGACGCCTCTGGGTCTCGGTCATCCCCGGCTACCCCCACTACAAGCCGGGCGACGAACGTCCCAACGACAAGATCCTCATCTTCGAGGATACCAACGGCGACGGGCGGGCCGATAAGCAGACCGTCTTCGCCGATCACCTCAATCTCCCCATCGGGTTCGAACTCGCGCCCGAGGGGGTCTACGTCTCGCAGGAACCCCACCTCTGCCTGCTGGTGGATGACGACGGGGACGACCGCGCCGATCGCCTGGAGATCCTGCTGACCGGGTTCGACACGCACGACACCCACCACGCGATCTCCGCCTATGCCGCGGATGCCTCGGGTGCGTTCTATCTGCTGGAAGGGCGGTTCCTCCATTCCCAGGTCGAGACCCCCTACGGCCCCGAGCGCATGACCGATGGCGGCGTCTGGCGCTTCGATCCGAAGCGCTACCGCCTCGAGCGCTACAGCCAGTCCGACTACAACAACCCGTGGGGCATGGCCTTCGACGAATGGGACCAGGGCTACATCTCGGACGCATCCTCCGGGCAGAACTGGTGGGGCCTGCCGCTCTCCGCCAGGATCCCGCACGGCCTGGAAATACCCCAGGTCGGCGAGTTCGCCCCAAAACGGGCGCGGCCAACCTCCGGTTCGGAGTTCGTATCCTCCCGCCATTTCCCCGACGACGTGCAGGGGAATTTCATGATCTGCAACAGCATCGGGTTCCTCGGCACCAGCCTGCACCAGGTCTGGGAGGAGGGCTCCGGCTTCAACGGAAAACACGTCGGTGACCTCCTGGCGTCCACGGATCCGAACTTTCGCCCCGTCGACCTCGAGACCGCCCCGGACGGATCGCTTTACCTCGTCGACTGGCACAACGCGCTGATCGGCCACATGCAGCACAGCGCCCGTGATCCGAACCGCGACCGCGACCATGGCCGGATCTACCGCATCACCTACCCTTCCCGCCCGCTGGTGAAGCCAGCCCGGATCGCCGGCGCGAGCCTCCCCGAACTGTTCGAGAACCTGAAGCTGCCCGAATACCGGACCCGGTACCGCACCCGCCGGGAACTCCGCGGACGGCCCGCGGCGGAGGTCCTCCCCGCGGCGAAGCACTGGGCCGCCTCCCTCGACCGCCAGGATCCCGCCTATGAACATCACCTGTGCGAGGCCCTGTGGGTCACCTGGTCCCACAACGCCGTCGACCGCAGCCTGCTCGAACAGTGCCTCCACGCACGCGCCCACCAGGCACGGGCCGCGGCCGTCCACGTGCTGCGGTACGCGCACCGGCAGATTCCCGACAGCACCTCGATGTTCCTCCGGGCGGCGAACGACCCGCACGGCCGGGTGCGCCTCGAAGCCATCGTAGCCGCCTCCTGGCTCGACACCCCGGCGGCTGCCCGGATCGTGCTCGAGGCGCTCAAGCACCCCTTCGACCGCTGGATGGGGCCGGTCACCGACCAGATCCTGAGAACCACTCTGGCCGACGACTTGAAGGTCCTCGACGCCGACCCGAAGTTCTCCCTCTCCGACAACCCCAATGCCCGCGCCTATCTCGCGGGGACGTTCAAGTTCGAACCGGCTCCGAAGGCCGACGCGGACAAGAGCTACGGCCCCACGCGGGCGCTCACAGGGCTCGAGCAAAAGGTCTACGCCCGGGGCAAGGAGATCTTCAACCGGGATGCCTACTGCATCACCTGCCACCAACCTAACGGACTGGGCATGCCGAACATCTATCCCCCGCTCGTCGCGCAGAACAACCCGTGGATCTCGGGTAACGAGGAGCGCCTCATCAAGGTCGTCCTCAAGGGTCTCTGGGGTCCCCTGCCCCTGGCCGGACAGATGTTCGATCCAAGCAGGGGTGTACCCCCGATGACCGGATTCGGCGGACTCCTGGATGACGAGGAAATCGCCGCCGTCCTCAGCTATGTCCGCCAGTCCTTCGGCAACGACCTGCCCTTCATCGACCCGTCCACGGTTCGCTCCGTCCGCGCGGAGGCGGCAGGCCGGCAGGACTTCTACCTCGTCGAAGACCTGATGCTCGAGCACCCCGTCCCCGGCTGGGAGTCCTGGCCCAAGGCGGAGATGAAGACGAACCCGTTCGAGTGACCCGGCACGGCGGCTTCTGTCGCGTGGGCCTCGGCCCGCTTTGCGTTCGCGCTGCCGGGGCGGGCTGTTGGTTCCCTGCCCAATGTCCGTCCCCGGTCCCAGCCCCCGAGGCACTCATGCCCGGCGCCCCGCACCGGGGCGTGCATAGGGAAGCTCTGCCCGGTCGTCGCACGGGTCCTGATCCTGGTCGCGTGCCTGATGAAGGAGGCCACCGCCTCCACTGATCCGCACCATCCGGGGCTGGGCTGGAGCCTGAAGCAACTCCACCGCCTGCTGATGACCTCCACCACCTACCGGCAGTCGTCGGCCCGCGATCCGGAGCGGAAGCAGCGCGACCCGGACAACCAATTCTACGCGCGGCGAACCATCCAACGCCTGGACGGTGAGGCGATCCTCGGCTCGTTCCTCGCCGTCAGCGGCGCCCTCAGCGAGCGACGGTTCGGTCAAATCCGCTCTCGTTCGACCTCAAACCCAAGCCGCCCCATCACCCAGCCCGGGCGCGGGCCATGATCTCCCTCTTCATGCACGGAGGCCCCAGCCACGTCGACCTGCTCGACCCCAAGCCCGAACTCACCCGCCGCAGCGGCGAAGACTACCCCGGCGAAATCACCTACAGCTTCGTCGATCGCGCCAGCAAGAAGCTCTTCGGCAGCCCCTGGCAGTTCCGGAAGGTTGGTTTGCCACCACAACGGACAGCAGCAGCATCTCACGACAACAAGCCGTGCCGGGTGGTGAGGGAGATCCTCGCGCAATCCTCGACAGCCTCTTCCACAGCCCCCGGTTTGCCGAGACCGCGCCCATGAGCTAACAGTCAGGCGTGTCGTGGCGCGCCCCAGCCGGATCCCCTCCTCTGCCCCCGCGCCGCGGATTCACCCTGATCGAGCTCCTGGTGGTAATCGCCATCATTGCCATTCTTGCCTCACTCCTGCTGCCTGCCCTCTCCAGCGCCAAGGAACGCGCCCGCCGCGCCAACTGTCTCAATCGAGTCCGCCAATTCACGCTCACGACCCACCTATACGCCGGCGACCAGGAGGAGATGCTTCCGGATGGCGGCACGGACAACCGCAACAAGACCGACACCCATACCGCGATCCTCGCCACCCCCATGCGCGAGGCGCTCTCCAAGTACAGCGGGGACGTCAGGATCTTCGACTGTCCGAGCGTCGAACGCTGGATGGAGCGCGGGGAGGGCTGGCGGACCCACCTCGATTACGGCTTCGCCATCGGTTACCATTATCTCGGCGGCCACACCAACACCCCCTGGGAACCGCTGGGACCGGTCGGCACCAACACCTGGATCTCCCCCCAGAAGACCACCGACGACCCCACCCTGGTGCTCGTCGCCGACCTGAACGTCTTCTGCTACAGCTTCCAGCGAATCCTCGCTCCCCACTGCGCCACCGGTCCCCTGATCCGGGACGAAGGCTACTTCGAGTCCAACCCGAACGCCGTCGACGAGACCCCACGCGACATCGGCGCCCAAGGGGGCAACGTTGGGCTGCTGGACGGATCCGTTCGCTGGAAGCCGGTGCATCAGATGCGCCCGTACCGGGCCTCCCAACTCTGGGAGCAGGACGGTGCGTTCGGCCTCTGGTAGGCCGCCGGTGGGATTGCGCGCCGAGCCGCCTGGGAGCACTCTCCCGCCACACCCATGAAAAATCGCCTGGTTTGTCTCCTCCTGGCCCTGGCCTGCAGCGCCGGATCCGTGACCTCCGCCATCGCCGCCGACGCCGCCGACGCCGCCAAGAAGAAGATCGTCCTCCTGGCCGGCGCACCCAGCCACGGTGCCGGGGAGCACGAGCATTACGCCGGTTGCATGCTGCTGGCCAAGAAACTCAATGAGCTGCCCGGCTTCCAGGCCGAGGTTCATCGGAACGGATGGCCCGCCGACAACACCGCCTTCGACGGCGCCGACGCGGTGTTCATCTACTGCGACGGTGGGGACAATCATCCAGCCATCCGGCCGGAACGCCTCCTGAAGCTGGGACAACTGATGGCCAGGGGGGTGGGCCTGGGCACCTGCCACTACGGCGTCGAAGTGCCGAAAGGCGACCCGGGCAACGCCTGGCTCAAGTGGACCGGCGGGTACTTCGAGACGTTCTGGAGCGTCAACCCGCATTGGGATGCCGATTTCAAGTCCTTCCCCCAGCATGCCATCAGCCGGGGGGTGAAACCGTTCAAGATCCGCGACGAGTGGTACTACCACATGCGCTTTCCCGAGGGGATGAAGGATGTGCAGCCCATCCTGAGCACGCTTCCGCCGAAGGAAACCCTCAGCCGCCCGGATGGCCCGCATAGCGGCAACCCGGGAGTCCGCGCCGCGGTGGAACGTGGCGAACCCCAGCACGTGATGTGGGCCATCCAGCGTCCCGACGGCGGACGTGGCTTCGGCTTCACCGGGGCGCACTTCCATCGGAACTGGGCCAACCAGGAGTTCCGCACGGTGGTCCTGAACGCGATCGTGTGGATCGCCAAGGCCGAGGTGCCGCCCAACGGCGTGCCCTCCACGGTCACCGAGGCCGAGATGCAGGCGAACCTCGATCCCAAGGGCAGGTGAGCCGACGCTCAGCCGCCTTCTCCCGCGAAGCTCGCCACCAACTCCGCCGGGGTCACCGTGGCGGTCCCCACCTTGCCCACCACGACACCGGCGGCGTGATTCGAGAACACCGCCGCCTCCACCGGCGACGCCCCGCCGGCAATGGCCAGGGTGAAGGAGGCAATCACGGTGTCGCCCGCACCCGACACATCAAATACCTCCTGCGCCACCGTCGGGATGTGCAGCCGTCGGTTCGCCCGCTGGCACAGCAGCATGCCGTGCGAACCCAGGGTGACGAGCAGGACCGCCGGCTGCAGCCTGGCCAGCAACCGGTCCGCAACCTCCGCGAGCGGGACGTCGGATAGCGGGTTGTCCGCATGGACCGTGTCCTCCATCCCGGCGAGTTCGAACGCCTCCTTCCGGTTCGGGGTGACCAGGGAGAGCCCGGCCAGATCCACCGGATTGACCGGCTTGGGATCCGCGCTGAGCCAGATCCCCCGCGCCCGGCACTCCGTCCGGAGCACCGCCAGCAACTCCTTGTCAACCACCCCCTTGCCATAGTCACCCACCAGCACGGCATCCGCGCCCGGCAACGCCTGGAGGATCGCCTCGTGCAGCCTCGCCCTCGCCCCGGCCGAAACCGGTCCGCACCGCTCCCGGTCGATGCGGACCACGTGCTGCTGCCCGGCGATGACCCGCGTCTTGAGCCCGGTCGGGCGATCCGCCACGGACACCAACCCGCTCACGGCAACCCCGTCCGCACCGAGCACCGTCCGCAGGTGGTCCGCGGCGTGGTCGCTCCCCACGTAACCGAACAACTCGGCCTGGGCGGCGAGCGCCGTGAGGTTCCGCGCCACATTGGCGGCCCCGCCCGCCATGAAGCTCTCGCGCTGGAACTCCACCACGGGTACCGGCGCCTCCGGGGAAATCCGCCGGACCCCGCCCCAGATGAACTGGTCCAGCATCACATCCCCCACTACCAGAAACCGCCGCCGCTTCGCGGCCCGCAAAAGCGCCCGCACCCGCGCCAGCGAAAGGGCCAGATCCGGTCGGGAAGGGGGTGCTTTCATGGCGCACTCAGGAAACCCGTCAACGGACTGCTCGCCGCAGCCTCCGCGCGCTGCTGGGCGAGTCCCACCTCGTAAGCCATCCGCCCGGCCTCGACGGCCAGAGCGAACGCCCGGGCCATGACCTCAGGCTGCGAGGCCACGGCGATGGCCGTGTTCACCAGCACGGCGTCGGCACCCAGTTCCATGGCCTCGGCCGCCTGGCTCGGCGCACCCAGACCCGCGTCGACCACCACCGGAACGGTGGCCTGCTCGATGATGATCCGGATCTGGTCGCGGGTCTGAAGCCCCCGATTCGAGCCGATCGGCGCCCCCAGGGGCATCACCGTCGCGGTGCCGATCTCCTGCAACCGCTTGGCGAGAACCGGGTCCGCGTTGATGTAGGGAAGGACGATGAACCCCTCCCTCACGAGGATCTCCGCGGCCTTGAACGTCTCGATGGGATCCGGGAGCAGATACCGCGGGTCGGGGTGGATCTCGAGCTTCACCCAGTTCGGCAGCCCCGCCGCCCGGGCCAACCGCGCAAGGCGAACCGCCTCCTCCGCGTTCATCGCGCCACTCGTGTTCGGCAGGATGAGGTACCGCTCCGGATCGATGAATTCCAGGATGTTCGCGAACGGATCCCGCTCCCCCGAAAGGTTCGCCCGCCGCAGGGCCACCGTCACCATCCCGCAGCCACTGGCTGCCAGCGCATCCCGCATGGCCTGCGGGGACGAGAACTTTCCCGTGCCCGCGATCAACCGCGAACGAAACTCCCGACCCGCAATGACGAGCGACGACATGCCGCGTCCAGCGTAGATGCCGCCACCCGGCAAGTCGAACGTCCAACCGCCTCGCCCTCGATTTCTCGATTTCGATTTCGGCTTGGCCCCACCCCGCCCCCCGGCGGCACCCTCCCCAATCCATGGCGCGCCCTCCCCGCCCCAGACCCTGTCGGCTCTCCAGCCCCGACGACGCAGCCGTGCTCCGCCTGACCGGGCTCACGGTGTTCCGTGGCGCCACCACGATCCTCGCTGACGTCGATTGGACGGTCCGGTCCGGGGAGCACTGGGTGATCCTGGGCGCGAACGGCTCGGGCAAGACCTCCCTCCTGGCCGCCCTCACCGCATACCTCACGCCCAGCGGAGGCAGCATCGAGTTGCTCGGACAGCTTTACGGGCAATCCGACTGGCCCGCCCTGCGACGCCGAGTCGGCCTGGTCAGTTCCGCATTGCGGCAGCTGATCCACGAAGAGGAACCCGCCTCCGAGGTGGTCATCGGCGGTCGCCGGGCGGCCATCGATGTCCGCGACCGACCCCGGCCCGCCGATGTGCGGATGGCCCGGCGTCTCCTGGAGTTGGTCGCCGGTCTGCACCTGGCGGATCGGCCGTGGGGGGTTCTCTCCCAGGGTGAGCGCCAGCGGATCCTCATCGCGCGCGCGCTGATGGCGCAGCCATCCATCCTGATCCTCGATGAACCCTGCGCCGGCCTCGATCCGGTGGCGCGGGAGCGGTTCCTGGGGTTCCTCGCCACCCTCGGCCGTCAGCCCGCCCCGGCTCTCGTCCTCGTCACTCATCACGTCGAGGAAATCCTGCCGGTCTTCCGGCACGCGCTGCTGCTCCGCGACGGCCGGGTCGCCGCCGCCGGCCCCACCCGCACCGTCATGTCCTCCCCAACCCTGAGCGAGGCGTTCGGCGCGGCCGTCCGGCTCACGCGGCGGGGGGGGAGATATCGACTTCAGCTCGCCGGTTGACCGGATACCCAACCCGCGTGAGCTTCGCCGCGTCCGATGACGCTCGCCAACAAGGTCACGATCGGCCGAATCCTCCTGATCCCGGTCTTCGTCGTGGAGGTGCTCAACTTCCGCCAGACCGGGGCCGACTGGCATCGCTGGACGGCGCTCGCCGCTTTCGCAGTCGCCTCCCTCAGTGACGGAATCGACGGTTGGATCGCGCGCCGCTTCAACCAGCGGAGCCAGCTCGGGGCCCTGCTCGATCCTCTCGCGGACAAGCTCCTCCTGGTCTCGGCGCTGATCGTCCTCAGCCGCTCCGACGATCCCCACCTCGCGGAGCTCCCGTTCTGGCTCGTGGCCACCGTCCTCAGCCGGGACGCCATCCTGGTGCTCGGCCTCGCCATCACCCAGTTCACCTGCGGGCATGTGGACGTCCGACCCAGGTTCTCGGGCAAGGCGGCCACGGTCCTCCAGATGGCGCTCGTGATTCTCACCCTCCTCGGACTCGACCCCGTGCGCCGCACCTGGCTCGAGTTCGCGACCCTCGCCGCCACGTTGCTTTCCGGAATCCTCTATCTCCGCGACGGGCTGCGCCAACTCGCGGCGAGCCCGCAAAGCTCACCCCTCCCCCCTTCGGAAAGCCCCCGCTGAACCGCCCCGTCAGTCAGGCTGAGCACTGCTGGCCCCGGCCCGGCGGCCCGGCCCTACTGGCGCTCGTACTCCCCCTTGTTCACCCGCTTGAGCACGGTGAACCCGGCCTTCTTCGCGTCGCTCACGGAGACCGGTTTGGTGATCGACGGCGTGTTGAAGCTCGAAAACACCTTGCGGACCGGCGCCTTGCAGGCCGGACACTGGGTCAGGGGTTTCGCACTCAGCGGCCGACGCAAGGTGAACCGGCCACCGCACACCACGCAGGACCCATCACAAAGTTCGTACTCGTACAACGGCATGGCAGGTTCTCCTGCCCGCACCCTAGCGCGAAAGGCGCCGGAAGAACAGCGCCGCGGAGGTTTCGACCTCGACCGCGACGGTCGCCCTGCTGGGCGACCGGGTCGCCACCGAGCGACTGGCCGCGGTGAGGCCGAATCTCCCCGAATACGAGGCCCACATGGCCAACAACCTCGGAGCCGGTGTGCAGGCCTGCTGGCGCGGGCCGCGGCTCTATGGTCCATGGAAAAGCTCAGACGGTTGGCTCCCAACCGCTTAAGCCTAATCGTCCCACGCAGCGCACGGATTTGCCCAGGCCCGGCGCCCCCGGAGGCAGAGCCGCCCGACCCCGATAGGCCGTTCAGGCGACCCCGGGCGTCCCCCCACGCATGCCGAAAGCCATTGGGCCAAGGCTAGTTGGAGAGTGCCTGAAAATTTCCCCAAAATTCCTTGCCCATACAACCTGTTGTGCAAATGTCGCCCTCGCTCCCCTACCGGAGGGGTACGTTGCGCAGGGCGCCTCAGGCTCTACAAGCGTCCCTGTCGGGCTACCCGGAACGGAGTGTCGGCGCGATGGCTGCGGCCCCTCGCAAAGCCGCATTGCCGAGCCGCGTTGAGGAGCCGAGCCGAACCGACATCCACCCCCTTTCACCCAGCCATGATCGACGCAACGACCCCCCTCTCTTCAGCCTCCGCGAACCGCTCCCGACGGCGAACCCACCGCTCAACCCCCAGGCCCCCCGGCCCCCAGGCCGCCAAGACACCCGGCCGTCGAAAGCTGGAGCTTACCCGGGTGTTCAGCGACGCCAAGGTCAAGGCCTTCGACCAGATCGAATGGGAGCGTCGCACCGCGGAAATCACGGACGACGCCGGGAAGTCGATCTTCCGGCAGGACAACGTGGAGGTCCCCAAGAGCTGGTCCCAGCTCGCCGCCAAGGTGGTGTGCTCGAAGTATTTCTACGGGGATCCCGCCAAACCGGAACGGGAGAAATCGGTCAAACAGCTCATCCATCGGGTAACCCGGACGATCGCCGACTGGGGGGTGCGAGACGGCTACTTCTCCAAAGAGGACGGGGAGCTCTTTTACGACGAGCTGACCTGGCTCTGCGTGAACCAGTACGGGGCCTTCAATTCCCCGGTCTGGTTCAACGTCGGGCTGCACCACCAGTACGGCATCGGCCGGACCAGCGACCGGGGCAACTGGTTCTTCAACCGCCGCACCGACCAGACAGAGCGCGCCCCCACGCAATACGAATACCCCCAGTCGTCGGCCTGCTTCATCCAGTCCGTCGACGACAACATGGAGAGCATCATGCATCTGGCCTACAGCGAGGCCATGCTCTTCAAGTTCGGCTCCGGCACCGGCACGGACCTCACGCCGATCCGCAGTTCCAAGGAGAAGCTCTCGGGCGGTGGGCGGCCCAGCGGGCCACTGAGTTTCCTCAAGGTCTACGACCAGGTCGCGAACGTGGTGAAGTCCGGAGGCAAGACCCGGCGTGCCGCCAAGATGAATACCCTCCGCGACTGGCACGGGGACATCGAGGACTTCGTCACCGCCAAGATGCGCGAGGAGAAGAAGGCCTGGGCCCTCATTGAGCAGGGTTACGACGGCTCCTTCAACGGCGAGGCCTACGGCTCGGTGATGTACCAGAACGAGAACCTTTCCGTGCGTGTCTCCGACGAGTTCATGACCGCGGCTCTGGAGGGCAGGGAGTGGTGGACGCGCTCCGTGACGACCGGACAGCCCCTGGACAAGAAGGACGCCTCGAAACTCCTGGACCTCATCGCCGAGGGCACCTGGGTCTGCGGCGATCCCGGCCTCCAGTACGACGGCGCCATCCAGAAATGGCACACCTGCAAGGGCACCGAACCCATCCACTCGACCAATCCGTGCAGCGAGTACGTGTTCCTCAACAACACGGCCTGCAACCTCGCCTCGCTCAACCTCGTGAAGTTCAAGCGCGCGGACGGCCTGTTCGACGTCGAACGCTTCAAGGCCGCAGTGCGACTCTTCATCACCGCGCAGGAGATCGTGGTCGACAACGCCAGCTACCCGACGGCCCCCATCGCCGAGAACTCCCACATCTACCGCACGCTCGGCCTGGGCTACGCCAACCTCGGCTCGCTCATCATGAGCTATGGGCTCCCCTACGACTCCGATGAGGGCAGAGCACTGGCCGGAGCGATCACCGCCATCATGACCGGCCATGCCTACGAGCAAAGCGCCGCCATGGCCGAAGTCCAGGGACCTTTCCCAGGGTACCGCGACGCGCGCTGCAACGGAGTTGCCAACCCCGCCCACCCGGACAACGTCGACTCCATGCTGGAGGTCATCCGCCTGCACCGCACGGCGGTGGAGGGCATCCACCCCAGCACCGAATTCAACTACCTCAAGGATGAGGCCCGCCGCTGCTGGGATCGCGCCCTGCACCGCGGGGAGGAGGCCGGCTACCGCAACGCGCAGGTGACCGTCCTCGCCCCCACCGGCACCATCGCCTTCATGATGGACTGCGACACCACCGGCGTGGAGCCCGACATCGCCCTGGTGAAGTACAAGCAGCTCGCCGGTGGCGGGATGCTCAAGATCGTGAACCGCACGGTCCCGATGGCCATGCGGACCCTGGGGTACGACGAGCCCACGATCGCCGGGGTGCTCGACTACGTTGACAAGAAGGACACGATCGAGGGTGCGCCGGGGATCAAGGACGACGACCTCGCCGTCTTCGACTGCGCCTTCAAACCTACCAACGGTGTGCGCAGCATCCATTGGATGGGCCACCTGAAGATGATGAGCGCGGTACAGCCCTTTATCTCGGGCGCCATTAGCAAGACGGTGAACATGCCCACCGAGTGCACGGTCGAGGACATCATGACCGCGTACACCGAGAGCTGGAAGCTGGGCATCAAGGCCCTCGCGGTCTACCGCGACGGCAGCAAGCGCAGCCAGCCCTTGAACACCAGCCTGGCCGGCCTGAAGGACAACAGCGGCGCCAACGGCGTCGGATCCGGCGCGGAAGCGGGCGAAACGCCCCGCCTGCAGCGCCGCCGCCTGTCGGACGAGCGCAACGCCATCACGCACAAGTTCAGCATCAGCGGCCACGAAGGCTACCTGACAGTGGGCATGTATGAGGATGGCACGCCCGGCGAGATCTTCGTCACCATGGCCAAAGAAGGCTCGGCCGTGTCGGGCCTGGTGGACGCCGTGGCCACGCTCACCAGCATCACCCTGCAATATGGAGTGCCGTTGGAGGTCTTGTGCCGCAAGTTCATCCACACCCGCTTCGAGCCCAACGGCTTTACCAATAACCCCAACATCCCCATGGCCAAGTCGATCCTGGACTACATCTTCCGCTGGCTGGAGCTCAAGTTCGTGCTGCCCAAGGAAGCCACCGCCGTGGCCGACGCTGCCGAGGCCGCCCTCTCGGGCCTGACAGTGGAGGCCCCCAAGCCCGCCGCCATCAAGACCGCCCCGGCCCCCCTGGCCTTCTCCACCCCGGCCCGCACGGGCACCAACAAGACCCGGGTGGCCTTCCAGGTGGAAAGCGACGCCCCGCCCTGCCCCGAATGCGGCGACATCATGGTCCGCAGCGGCAGCTGCCACAAGTGCGTCAGCTGCGGAACGACCAGCGGCTGCAGCTG
>JBBQML010000053.1:0-12711 GCA_038328885.1 Verrucomicrobiota bacterium
GCTTGCTCGTCATTGCAGGCCTGCACCCCCACCTCGCGGTACTGCTTCAGTCCGTCTCGGCGCAGTGGTTCTTCAGCGTCCTACCGCAGGAATTCACCCTCGCCAACTACCAGGAACTCCGGGCCCAGCCCGCGGTGGCCGGGTCCATCCGCAACAGCCTGTTCTATTCGACGATCAGCGCCCTGCTCGACCTGGTGCTGGGTGTGGTGATCGCCTGGCTGCTCACCCGGCGCCGCATCCCCTTCGCGTCAGTGCTCGATGCCCTCGCCATGCTCCCGCTGGCGCTGCCGGGGTTGGTCATCGCCTTCGGCTACGTGGCGGCCTTCGACTTCCCGGTGGCCTGGCTGAACCCACGGGAGAATCCGACGCTCCTGCTGGTCATCAGCTATGCGGTGCGTCGACTGCCGTACATCGTCCGCTCCGCCTACGCGGGCTTTCAGCAGACGAGCGTCACGCTGGAGGAGGCTTCCGCGAACCTGGGCGCGGGTCCGTTCCGGACCCTGCGCCGCATCACGCTGCCGCTGGTGATGGCCAACCTGATCGCCGGCACGATCCTGACGTTCTCCCTCGCCATGCTGGAGGTGAGTGACGGCCTGATCCTCGCCATGAAGGAGGACTACTACCCGATCACCAAGATGATCTGGCTCCTGCTCGGCCGCATCGAGCCCAACGCGGCGGGCATCGCCTCCGCGCTGGGCGTGGTCGGCATGGTGATCCTCGCGGCCAGCCTTCTCGCCGCCAGCCGCCTCCTCGGACGCCGCCTGGGGCAATTGTTCCGGTCGTAGGCGGTCCGTGGAGACTTACGCCGCACCGGAACCGCCTCCCCTGGTCCAACGGCGATCCCGCGTGGACCGCGTCTCACGGCGCGAATCCAGCGGCGCCCGTCCCAGAACTACAATCCGGCCGGCGTACGAAGGCGATAGAAGCGACCCATTCCGCCAGACGCCGGGTCCCGCACGGTCACCGTCCGGGTGCTGCCTTCCAGCGGAACGGTCGCCAGCGTCTGCCACGTGCCGGGCCCCAATTCGTCGAGGAACTGGACCCGGTACGAATGGCCGGCTTTCGCCGTGAATCGGAGTTCGGTGCCGACGAGGGAAACGCTGATCCCCACCCAGCCGAGCACATCGGCCGGGTCCCGAGGATCGGTGCCGGCGACCCACTCGCTGTGGTTGCTGGCCTGATCGCCATCCGCGTCCGACAGACCGTCCCCGGAATCGCTGGGATCGAGGCAATGGACGGACTCCCAGGCATCCGGCTGCCCGTCGCCGTCGGTGTCCAGGCCGAGGACCGGCAACGCCCCGGGGGTCGGGAGGGCGGCCACCCAGGCCCGGGCCTCATGCGGCAGCGAAGCGAAGTTCACCCGCTGCAGTGAACGGCCGGTGCCATCGGCCAGCACGGCCCAGGGCGGCGCATCCTCGTAGGCGACACGATCCATGACGATCGCCGGCACGAATCCCGGGTCCGGATCCCCGGGTCCCTGCGGGGGATCCGGCCGCGCCAATTCCACACGCCCACTGGAGTTGGGCAGCGAGCCGTCGAACGGCCCGAAGAGCAGGACCGAGTCCGGCAATTTGAAGGTCGAGCGGAAGCGCGCCAGCGCCTGCGGATTGCGGTCAGGGTCGAAGTTCACCACCACACCCACCGCACGCGCCGCCAGGGTGAGGTTGGTCGGAAACACGAACCCAACGGCATCCTTCAAACGCCACCGGTTGGTCGGGCGCGCGGGATCGAACAGAGCGACGGGGAACTCACTCAGGTTCGCGATCTCCACGAACTCCAGCGAAGTGTCATCCACCCGGACGTCACCGAGGAGGATGTCGGGGGGATGATAGTGCACCTCGGTGATCACCACCGGGGACCGAGCCGGGCCGGGATTGGCGCTGCCCGGGGTCGCCGCCGACTGCAGCACAAACTCCTCCTCCCCGTCGCAGGTAAGCTCCCGTCCAAAACTGACCCCGTTCGGCGCAGGCCCGTAAGCGAACCCATGCGCGGGTCCGAGCAGGCGACCGGTGGCGTCCGCAGCGAAGATCCACGCCCCGTCGCCCAGGGAGTCGAGGCGGAAGCTCGTGGGTGCGGCCGGATCGGCGTTGAAAGCCCGCTCGTCGATCCACAGGTGGCCCCCGGCCGGAATCACGGTGCCCTCCGGGAGCCGGTACCTGGCAGGGACCGAGCGGTCATCGGTCAGCCACCATCCCCCCACCTCCGCCGGTTCGGTGGAGAGGTTGCGCAACTCGACGCCGTCGTACTGCGGAGGATCCGTGTGGGAGAGGACCTCGTTGATCACCACGTCCGGCAAAAGAGGCGGGATCGGATCCGCCCCCCCGGGTGAGCCGCCCACGGCGGCACTGGCCCGCCACGCCCGGGGCCCGGCCACGGCCGCCGCCATCGCCCCGTCCTGCACCGCCACCAGCGTGAAACCGAGCGCGTCGGTCGCGGGATGCCACCCGTTCTGATAGTCACAATCCAGGATCACGCGTCCGAGGCCGTCCTCGACCCGCAGCCTCTCGCCACTCCCCGCCAGGCTGCCGTCGTACTGGCCGGCCAGGGATGGGACCGTTCCGTACCGCAGCGCGAACGCGGCGCGATTGCGCACCAGCACCAGCCGTTCGCCGCCTCCCAGCGTGGGGACGGAACTGGTGGAGAAGTGGAACTGGACCCCGCGGGTGAACCGCAGGTCGCCGAGGTCCACGGCCGCCGGGCCGAGGTTGCGCAATTCCAGGAACTCGAAGTCGCCGGCGGTCAGCAACGGGTTCTGCGCCAGTTCCGCCGGGCTCGGAGCCGCCGGCCGGTACTGGATCTCCGTCAGTGCCAGCACCCCGGGTTCGGGGCCGGGCACGGCATGGAACCGTGCCGCCACGATACCCGACCACACGCTGGACAGCGGGGGGTGGTCGGCTCCCGTCCGATTCCGGTGATTCGGATTGCGGGACCGCGCCCGGATCATCGCCCCGTTCCCCAGTGAGATCGGTCCGCTGTTGGTCTGAGCCGCGGCCGCCGGCCCACCCCCTATGGCCCTTGGGTCGGTGCCGTCGAGGGTGTAGTAAACGGTCGCTCCGGGAGGACCTCTCAGGGTCAGGGTGGCGCCCGGGGCGATGGTTCCGCCCGGTCGGGAGAGCACCGGCATGGCCAGGAAATTGGTGTCCATGAAGTCCAGGCGCCGGGCCAGCCAGGTCTTGAGCGAGGCGATCTCCGCCTCGTAGCTCCCCCGGGGTGAGGTGAACCCAGGCCATCGCGCAACCTCCCGGGGCTGCGCCGAGCGCAACTCGCCGGTCATCTGGTCCACCAAAGCGAACAGGTGATCGGTGCTGAACGCACCCTGGTCCCGTCGCAGTTCCTGGTAGCGGTCGATCCACGCCTGCCAGAAATCCGGGTCCTGGAACATCCGGCCCCACCACGGGTAGTTGAAGAAATCCGTCCCCCGGTCGCTCACCTGCGATCGCCAGACCCGCGGGTTGGCATCGCGGCCGTCGGTGGAGTTGAGCGCCCGGTCGAAATCCCAGAGGGGCCCGAACTCCAGTTTCCCCCCGCGGGGTTTGTAGAAGTAGGCGCTCAACCGGAGGGCATCGACGTTGAACGTCAGGACGTTCAGGAGATGATGGTCGATCCACGACCCCTCCTCGACGTACGCGCGCCAACCGCGGACGGGGTCCCGCCAGTCGCCGGCGTACAACGCCGTGCCGAAGCGATCCAGGTAGTTCTGGAGGTAAGCCCGCTGCGGGGCGCGCTGCGGTTGGGTGATCTCCTCTTCCTTAGGTTCCACCCAACCCATGGCCTGCCCGGCCGCATAGAGTCCCCCATCGCCCGGATCGAGACGGTCCACCTTCAGCATGTACCCACCGGTCACCTGCGGTTCCCGGGCGTGCTCGGGCTGGAGGTTCGCGATGTCCACCCGATCCGATCCCCGCTTGATCTTCTCCATGAGGACGTAGATTCCAGCATAGGCGCCCGAGGACACCGGGCCGGTGGCGGTCTGGACGTAGACCTCGACGAAGCGGGTGCGGGGGGCATAGCGGCCGAGGTCGCGGCTCAATTGGAAGGCCAGCGGGTTGTGGATGAGAATGGGTTCAAAATTGTTGGGAGCGTAGAGGATCCAGTCCGAGTCGGCGGGCATGCCCAGCGGGGCGAGGTCACGGTCCGCCTCCTGGTCATCGCGAAACTCCACGCTGTAGTTGCGCTTTGCCTGGGAAAGGGTGCTCGACCCGCGGATGTTCAACCGCGCGCGGGTGCGCAGGTCGGGGGCGTTGGTCAGGGAAGCCACCCCGGAGCGGGGTTCATAGATCGACACGAACGCGGGATACTCGCCTCCCGCCGGCACCGCACCGCGACCGAAGCCGTGCAGGAGCACCAGGGGAAGACTCGAGGTGACCGAGGCCCCGGAGGGCTGGAGTTGCACGAAGTACTCGCTCCTGACCGGTCCTGGCAGCAGCCCGGCACTGAAGGCCCGCGCCCGCACCCGGACCGAGGCATTGACCGGCAGGGGTCCCGAGTACGCCGGCGACGCCACCGTGGGCACGGTGTCGTCGAGGGTGTAACGGACCACCGCACCCGGGTCGGAGGTGTTGAGGATGAGCGCGAACGGTTCGATGAAGGTCCCTCCAATCCTCGAGAACCCCACGTCACTGCTGAAGCCCGGTCCGCCCTCGGAATTGACCGCCCGCGGAGTCGGTCGCGGGAAGTACCCGGTCTGCAACGGATCCGTCGCGAGCCGTCCGTAGCTCACGTCCTCCTCCTGAGGCGGGTAGGCAGCCCCGAAGTCGGAAGCCACACCTCCCCCGGGGCGCACCAAGGCCAGGTAACCGCGGCCTTTCTCCAGCCTGAAGTTGGTGTGCAAGGGGGCCGTGGGGATGGCCCGGTTCTTGCCGGAGGCGAACACCAGCAGGAAACCGCGGGGAGCAATGGAGACGGAGGGAAACCGCCACTTCATCGGATCGGCCGCCGTGTCGGTGAGCGCCCAACCGGCGAGGTTCACGGTTTGATCGGAGCTGTTCGCCAGTTCGATCCAGTCGGAGGCGTCCCCATCCTCGTCGTTGAGCGTGCGGTCATTGTCGGCGAGGAACTCACTGATCCGCACCCCGGGAGGGGGCAGGTCCGGATCCACGGTGTAACTCCAGTCACCGCCAGCGAACGCATTCTGCCGGGTGGAAAGGTCATGGATGCCGGCCGCCGCCGCCCACCGGACGTTGACCAGGCCGCGCGGTTGTGCGGCGAACTCGAACACGTACTGGTCGGCCCCGAAGGCGGTCACATTGGTGGCTGCCACCCCGTTGAACAGCAGGTCCCCCGCGTCGACGCCGGTCACTGGTTCGTCGAAGATGAGCTGCACCTGGGTGAGGGTGGCCACTCGCGACCCGGCGGCAGGAACGGTCGAAAGCATCACCGGGGCCTGCTCGTCGACGACCACCTCGAGGGCGGCGTCGAACACGAAGTCGCTGCTGTTGCCCAGGGAAACATTGAGCGCCTGCACCGCGATCACGTTTGTCCCCGGCACGAGGATGTCGCGGAAACCGATGAGGTCGTAAACCTCGGTCGGCAGCGGCTCGTTGAAGGTCTGCAACGCCGTCCCGGTGTACGGGATCTCGCCCGCGGGCACGTTGAACCCCACCACCGGTTGGCCGTTGATCCAGGCGGCGAAGCCATCATCCGACAGGGCGCGCAACCGGACCGCCGCAATCTCGGCCGGATCGCGCACCACGAAGGTCTTCCGGAGATACACCCCCGTGTAAGCACCGCGCATATCGTTGAGGGCCGTGCCGGTCAGGGGCTCCCCGTAGTAGAAGGGCGCTGGACCCTCGCTCCACCCGCGGTCCTCGAAGGCACGTTGCCGCCAGGCAGTGGTATCGGGCAGGGAAGCCTCCTCGGTGGCCTTCTTGAACCGCCACGGAGCGCCGGCCTCGAAAAGCATCGCGGCCCGCCCCTGCCCCAGGAACGCCAACCACCCGACCAGGCACCACATCACCCAGCGACAACCGGACAACATAAGCGGGGCACACTACGCCGCCGGAACAGGATGCGCAACGCGACCGGGACGCACACCCGACCGTTCGCGAGGCTTGCCCAACGCCGGGGAGCGTCCTAGGGTCGTATCACGCAGCCCGCCCACCTGCATCAACCCGGGCGAGCGCGTGCGACTGCAATGAAGCTCTTCCCCTCTTCGAGCCGCTTGCCGGAGCGGAGGGCGTTCACCTTGGTCGAACTGATCGTGGTCCTCGCGATCGTGGGGATTCTGGCCAGTCTCCTGATGCCGACGTTGGCCAAGGCGAAGTCCAGGGCTCAGGCGGTTCAATGCCTGAACCACCTGCGGCAGTGGGGCATCGCCCTGCACGTGTACACCGGGGACAACGAGGACCGCCTGCCGCGGGACGGCACGGATGACCAGGACCAGTACGGTGTCGACACCGGCGCCTCGACCGGACCGGGCAGTCCCAACGACCCGGTGGCTTGGTTCAACACCCTGCCACTCCCTGCCGGCGAGCAACCGCTCTCCAATTACTGGTACGGTGCCGTCCGGCCACGGGAACACTTGCCGTTTCCGGGTGGGCTGGGTCCGATCTGGCATTGTCCCGCCGCGCGTGCCACCCGCCAGGACCGGTTCCTCCGCGACGGCGGCTTCGGCTTCTTCAGCCTGGTGATGAACCAGAACCTGAAACTGCTCAGCAACGCCCGCCTTGACTTGCCCCCCGGTCGCTACGAGTACCCGCAGATGCCCCGGCTCGAGGCCCTTTCGAACCCGGATGCGACCGTCCTGCTGACCGACACCGCGTTCAGCCCCACCCTGGAACCGTTCAGCTCGAACCCCGAACGCAACGGCACCTTCCCGGCCGGCGCGAGTGGACAGTTCTCCCAACGGCACCGGTACCGGGGCGGCAACCTCGTGTTCATCGATGGCCACGCCGGCTTCTTCGAGCGCAGCTACATCACCAACGGCCCCGCCGCTCGCGATGAGAAGTACAACCCCGATGTGGTCTGGAACCCAAACCGGGAGAGGCGTTAACAGCCCGTTGAAAAAGTCTGGCAGCCGCCCGGAACAACGCAAAGGAACCCCGAAAAGCCAATGAATGCGCCGTGTCACCATGGCGACTACGGGACAAGGGCGCTTCTTGAAGTCTGTTAAGGCGCGGCGTTCGGGCGTTGGTTCCGCAGGCTGCTGCTCCCGTCCACGGTCTCAGAAGAAGCGCTCCACCAGTGCCCAGGCCCAAGTCCCCTGGATCAACAGCAGCAGCGTCGCAAGACCCAGGGTCGTGGCGACGGGTTGGGGGTCCGCGAGTCGTCCCAGGAACCCCTGCCAACCGGTGCAGGCAACGGCGAAGCCCAGGGTGAGCAGGGGCATGGCATAGCGGGCGTGCAGACTTCGCGGCCAGTAGCCAGCCGCCAGCAGCGTCAACCCCAGCAAGCCGGCGCCAAGGCCCAGGAGCAGCATCCGCCGCGCACAGGGCGAACCCCCGAGAAGCAGCTTCGCGATCAGCAGGAGGGCCCCGCCCAACCCCACCAGCGACCCCAGCGAAACCACCCAACCCGGGACCCGGACCTCCCCGTTCAGGAGTCCGGCCCAAAAGCCTCGAATGAGGATCTGGTCGTGAGGACGCAGGCTCAGGTTGCGGACAAACACCTCGAGCACCTCCAGGATCTGACCGCTGCGGGTAATCCCCTCCAGGGGAGCGGCCAACTCCGCCACCGATCGGATCGGGGAGCCCGAGGAGGGGAGGTTCGCATAAAGACGCCATGGCACCTCCCGATCGGTGAGGGTCGGCGCCTGCATGAAGCTCTGCAGGAGGAATGCGCCAACCAGGATGGCGACGATCAAACGACCGAACCTGCCGCCCGTACCAGGCAACGCCGGCGCCCCCAACTCACCCCCCCGGTCCGATTGGCGATGCCGGACTCCCACCTCGAGCGCCGCTCCCAACGCGCAGTACCCGGCCCACGCCACTGCGGGATCCGGCAGCCACCAGCGGGATCCTGCCGGGGCCCCAAAAATCGCACCGAAATCCGCGTTGAAACCGGGCGTGCTCAGCAGCCGCGTCAGGGCGAATCCCGTCCCGAGACAGAACCACCAGAGCACGATCTGTCGGGCCGACGTGCCGCCCGCGCCGTCCGGCGTCTGCGCCGGCGTTCCCCAGCCCAGGGCCCGGTGCAGCAGCCAGACCCCCACGACGACCATCAGCGGGGCTGCGTTCAACGACGCGTGCAACATAAAGCCCAGGGTGAGCCCGAGCAGGGTTGCCAGTGCGGGACCGGTCCCCGCTGGTGCCTTCATGGCCAGGAGCAGTCCGGCCAGCAACCCGGCTGCTGCGATCAGGAGCGGATAGTTGGAGATGACGCAGAGAGATGCGGGCAGGGAAAAAAGGAGGAGTGGCCACCAGGCCACCAGGCAGCCGCCACGATCCCTGGCCCGAGTTGTCTGGAGAGCCGTGGAGAGGCCCAGCAGGAGCGCGGCCGCCGCACAGTGAAAGAACCGCACGCCCAGCACCACCTCCCGGCCGTCCAATCCCCGCAGCACCCGCCCGAGGGCGGCCCACAGCCGCGCCACCACCGGCGAGCGCTTCCAGAAGTCCGGAAAGCTGGAATCCAGATTCCGCGCCAGCAGGGAATTCTCGTCGATGATGAACGGCTCCGCCTCCGCGAACGTGGCCAGGCTCAGCTTCTCGTCGGTCCGGTAGGCCAGGGTTTCATAGTGAAGTTCCTGACCGAACCGGAGGAGGCGATCTATCAGGCCGGGCTCGTTCTGCACCCGGGCATAGGCGACCGCGTGCCGCACCTCATCGGCACCGTGGTACGGGAGAATGATCAACGCACCTGGGACGGTGAGGCCCCCCACCGCGGCCGCCATCCCCGCGCCCGCCGCGACGCTTTGCCACGCTCCGGAATCCATCGCGAACACCAGGGCACCCACGCCCAGACTGAGGAGCACCGACGCCGCACCCACCCAGGCCAGCAACTCGGTGGCGCCGCTGAAGCCCCAGACTCGCGCGAGCAGGGCCGCCCGGGAGGGGGGCTCTCCTCCCAGCGCGTGAGTCCAGCGGCCTTCCGGGTAGAAGCAGAGCGCGGGCTCCGCCGCCCCGTCCACGGAGGATCCGAGACGCACCACCAGGTGCCCCAGCGGTGGCGTCCGCGATTCCCCCGCACCGCCTCCCAACTCCCGTACCAGGCCCCGCAGGAAGAGCGCATGGAAACCCCGGGTGACCAAACGAAGCCCCCCACGCGGCAGGTCCGCCACCTCGCGGGCCTCCGACGATTCTTCCCGCTCCGGAAAGAATTCGACCAGTCGACCCCGCCGAGCCTGGTCAGGCGAGGCCGCTCGAAACACCCCACCGTCCGGGTGCACCCACCAGGCGTCCACCAGGCCGAGGCCGACGTCCGACTGCCAATCGACTTCGACCCCCGCCTCCAGTTCGAAGTAGAAGCCGATGCTGCGGAGTCCCGCGGACGGCAACTCGAAGTCGCGCACCCAGGCGTTGGGACCCAGCCGTCCCGTCCGCCCCGTGTACCTGGGCAACTCGAGCCGAAGGGTGTGCTGGCAATTTCCCCCCTGCCCTCCGTGACGCTCCAGGGCCAGCCCGTGCGCCTCATTCCTCCCGGCAGCGAGCAGGAGCAGGCTCTGGCCGCTCCGGAAGTTCAAGGGGTTCGTCCCAAAGTCCGCGGAGGGCTGCCGCAGCAGCAGGGCAAGCCAGCCGAACCAGACCATCCCAGCCAACCCGCCGACCAGAAGCCAGTGCCACGCCCGAAGCCGGGTGATTCGCCCCGGTTCGCCCGGCCTGGCACCCAAATCGCGTCGGGCCCTGGTAGCACTCCTGCTCCGGCTGGACCGGGTCTTCACCAGACCTCCACCGGCCCGCGCGGCACCGGAATCGCCGTCCGCTCGGCCACCGGACTCGCCGGTCCCTCCGGTTGCAGGAAGCTCGGAACCATCGGCGCCGGTTGGAACCGCGGCAGCAGTTCCCCCCGTTCGTCACAGAACTGGGCCCGCCAACGGAGGTAGTGCTCCAGGATGTCGTGGAACTCCCCCCGCGTCTCCACGTGAACCACCCGCTTGTTGAACTCGTTCGCCGGTCCGAACCGCTTCGCGTACCACGGCGCCACTTTGCGGAACATCCGGCACCCATGGGCCTCCCCAAACACTTCCACCATCAGGTCCAGATGCCGACTCATCACCCGCACCCGCTCCGTGAACGGCGCTTCGGACGGGACCTCCCCGCTGATCAGGAGATGCCGGGTGCGCCGGAAAATCCACGGATCGTAGAACGCGCCCCGCCCGATGCTCACCCCGGCACACCCCGTCGCCGCCAGCATGTGCCGGGCACCCTCCGGCGTGGTGACGTCCCCGTTGCCAATCACCGGGATCCGGCGCACCGCCGCGACCACCCGACGAATGCCCTCCAGTTTCACCCGCCCCCCAAAGCCCTGCTCACGCGTTCGCCCATGGACAAACACCGCCGCGATCCCGACGTCTTCCAGCGCGCGCGCCAGTTCGGGCGCCGTCCAGTTCTCGTCGTCCCATCCCAACCGCATCTTCGCGGTCACCGGGATGCGGAGCGCCTCCACCATGCCGCGGACCAGGAGTTGCGTGCGGCCCAACTCGGTCATCATCGCCGACCCTCCACCCACCCGGCAGACCTTCCGGACCGGACACCCCATGTTGATGTCGATGGACGCCACCCCCAGCGACTCGAGGTAGAGTGCCGCATCCCGCATCTCCTCCGGCACCGAGCCGAACAACTGCACCGCCAGCGGCTGGTCCCGGGCGTCGGTCTCGATCAACTTCAGCGCATTCCGGTTGCGTTCGATGAGCGACCGGGCGTTGACCAGATCGGTCGTGCAGAGGTCCACACCGCCCAACTCGCGGACCACGCGACGGAACGGCAGATTCGTGTAGCCCGCCAACGGCGACAGAAAAAGGTTCGACCCGAGCCCGAGCGATCCGAGTTGGAGGACGGTACCGATCATCTGCGACCAGCTTGTATCACCCCCGCCCTCGAGGGGCCAACGCGGAACTGAGCCACCCCCGAAGCAGGGCAACGAACGGGAGCCGGCCGGGATGGACAGCTTCCACAGGATGAGACCGCCATTCCCGGGTCGGTCCCCCATCCTGTCGATCCCGCCGGTCCTCGTTCGATCCCCTTCCCGTTCCGCCCAGGGCGCGACCGGGCGCGTCTGCGAGCTCGCCACAAACCAGGGTTCCGAGGACCCTCAACGCATCCCATTGCCGTGCCCTTTCGCGTTCGCGTTCGCGCCTGATCACACCCCTCATCACCCAGCCGCAACCCAGATCCCCGATGAAGTCGTCGTCGTCCCACTCCGCCCGACTCGCGCTGTGCAGCGCCGTCTCGATCCTCACCGCCGCGGTCCCCGCCACCGCGGCCAGTTCGGTCTTCGACTGGCCGCAGCACGACTGGAGCAGGCCGCGGCCCCCCGTCATCGATCCCGGCACCGCCAGCACCGCCGACCAACCCGGCAAACCACCTTCCGATGCCACCGTTCTCTTCGACGGGACGACCCTCGACGGCTGGGTCGCCCTGAACGGCAGTGCCCCCAGGTGGGTGATCAAGGATGGGGTCCTCGAATGTGCCCAGGGCAGCGGCTACATCCGTACCCGGCAGGCCTTCGGCGACTGTCAGCTCCACGTCGAGTGGGCCGCCCCGACGCCACCGCAGGGGACCAGCCAGGCGCGTGGCAACAGCGGCGTGTTCCTCATGGGCCTGTACGAGGTGCAGGTCCTCGACTCCTACGAGAACCTCACCTACGCGGACGGGCAGGCAGCCGCCGCCTACGGCCAGCATCCCCCGCTGGTCAACGCCAGCCGCCCGCCCGGACAATGGCAGACCTACGACATCCTGTTCACCCGTCCGCGCTTCAACGACCGTGGTGAAGTCACTTCACCCGCGCGCCTCACCGTGCTGCACAACGGCGTCCTCGTGCAGCACAACGTCGAACTGGTGGGCCCCACCGGCTGGCTGCAGCGCGATCCGTACCGCCAGCACGGTGACAAGCTTCCCCTCTCGCTGCAGGACCACGGGAACCCGGTCCGCTACCGGAACCTCTGGGTGCGGGAGCTGGGCGCTGACGCCAAACGTCCCGAGTTCGTCTACGACGCGGCCACCCTCAACCGCCTGCTCGGCTCCTTCCGTTGCGCCGACGGGTTGAACCTCCTCATCACCCGGCCGGCCGAGATCCTGCAGGCCACCATCTCCTACCCGGGCCGGACCATGACCTTCCCCCTCTGCGCCGAGTCGAAGACGCTTTTCTACGCGCGGAGCTTCGCGGGCGAGTTCACCTTCGAGACCGACGCCGACGGCACCGCCCAGGGCCTGGTCTTCCGGATCGCCGGGGAGGATCGCGCCGCCCGGAAGGTACCCTGAGCCGGTCCTTGACTCGGCTCGCCGACACGCGCATCCCACTCCCAAACCCCACCATTATGATCCCGAGAGCACACACCCCCCGGTCACGAGCGTTCACGTTGATCGAACTGCTCGTCGTCATCGCCATCATCGCGATCCTGGCCAGCATGCTCCTGCCCGCCCTGGCCAAGGCGAAGACCAAGGCGCAGGGCATCAAATGCCTCGGGAACGGGAAGCAACTTGGGCTCGCGTGGATCATGTACGCCGGCGACCACGACGAGAAGCTCCCCCCCAACGTGGACGGCACCGCCCGCGGCGGCTGGGTCGGCGGCTGGATCAGCATCACCTCGCCCATCGACCCCACGGACGCCACCAACAT
>JBBQML010000054.1:0-12613 GCA_038328885.1 Verrucomicrobiota bacterium
CGAGGCGGACCTTCGCCTGCGGGGGGCCGGGGAACTCCTCGGCCAGTCCCAGAGCGGGTGCCCCTCCTTTCGCTTCGCCGACCTCTCCGGCGACCGTGAGCTGTTGGAGTATGCCCGGGGCGCTGTGGCGGAGCGTCTGCGGCGTGGGGGGTAGGTGGTGTGGAGTCGGTCGCCGGAACAAGCCAGTGACAGTCCCGCCCACTCCCCACTCTCGCCCCCGCACGCCGCCGGGCAAATCGCCGGTCAGCCAGCCTCAAGTTCCAACATTGGTGGGCGCTGGCGCCTGGGGTTGCAGGGGGCGTGGGCGGAGGGCACAATAGCGGCACATGGCGATTCCGGTGGAGGACTCGGGGGCCAAGGCGCCGATGCCGAAGGACGGGCGGCCCGCGATTCTGCGCGAGCCGAGCTACGTCAACGCGATGTCGCACTTCTACCGCGGTGAGTTGGGCCGGATCATGGTCTGGCGTCAGCGGTTGGATGTCACCACGACCTGGGCGATCACGGCGACGAGCACGATCCTCACGGTGGCGTTTTCGCTACGGGAGGTGCCTCACATCATCTTCTTCTTCAACCTGGCGATCGTGACCGTGATGTTGTGGATCGAGGCCCGGCGTTATCGCTTCTACGACGCCTTCCACGCCCGGGTGCGGATGCTGGAGGCCCATTTTCTGGTGCCGATGGTGATGCAGCGCGGGGAGATGCTGGAGGGGGACTGGCGGAAGCTGGTGGCGGAGGATCTGCTTCTGCCGGCCTTCAAGATTGGGGTGCTGGAGGCGGTTGGCTGGCGGTTGAAGCGCAACTACCTCTTCATCTACACCATCATCCTCGCGGCCTGGCTGGCCAAAGTCTTCCTGCACGCGCCGCGACCGCTCAACACCCTGGGGGACCTCTACGCCGCGCTGGCGGTGGGCCAGATCCCGTCGTGGCTCGTGGCGGTGATCATGATCGGCACCTTCACCGGGACGATCAGCATCGTCGTCTATGTGGCGCGCCGTTTCGGCGGGGAGATCCGCGAATTCGGCAGCACGGCGCGGAGCCGCTGGCGCTTCTGAGCCCATGGTGGACTACGCTCCCACGCGGAGGCGCCACCGCGTGAGCCTCCCTCAACGGCCTCGGCCCGGCACCTGGGGATTGGCAATCCTGGCCGGTGGCTTACGCTTGGGCCATGAGACCCGCGGCATGGATTCCCCTGGTTCTGGTCCTGGCGACGGGTGGCTGCGGCGAGAAAAGCCCCAGCAAGCCCGCCAAACCCGCCGAGTCGGTCGAGCAGAAGTCTTCGGGCAACCCCCTGACCGCACCGGTTGACTACCTCGGCGCGGTCGGCGCCGCCCAGAAGTCCGCGGCGCGCTTTGCCGACCTCAACCCCGTCCAGCAGGCGGTGCGGGCATTCCAGGCTGGTGAAGACCGGTTACCCGGGACTCTCGAGGAACTGGTATCCGAAGGCTACCTGCCCAGGCTGCCGATCGCGCCCGCCGGTTCGCGGCTCGCCTACAACCCCCAGACCGGCCAGGTCCGGTTCGTACCCGCTCAGTAGCCCCTCCGGGGCTGTGGGGAGTGGGTTGTGCGTCGTCGGCGGGAGGTGGTGGTGTTGCCGATCGGGAATCGTCCGCTGAGGATTGGTGATTGGCCGGCGTGGCTTCGGAGCGGGGAGAGCGGGGAGTCAGGAATCAGGAGTGGGGAGAACCGCAATCTCCCCTAGTCGACAACCTCGGACATCCGACCTCCGACCTCGGATCTCGGACATCGGACCTCGGACCTCCGACCGATTCTCCTTTGCGCTTCCCGCCCGGACGGTCACCCGGCCAGGATAGTCGTTCCATGTTGACTGCCGATTCGCTCAAACTCCCGACCTCAGTGCCTGAGGCGAGGGTGATCACCCTCGACAACGGGTTGGTGTTGATCGTGCGGGAGGACCACAGTGCGCCCGTGGTGTCGGCCCAGGCCTGGTGCCGTGCCGGGAGTGTGGACGAGGGGCGTTGGCTCGGGTCGGGGCTTTCCCATGTGCTCGAGCACATGCTTTTCAAGGGGACGGCCACGCGTGGGTCGGGGCGGATCGATCAGGAGGTGCAGGAGGCGGGGGGGGCGATGAACGCCTACACCTCGTTTGATCGCACCGTGTATTGGATCAGCGCGCCCAGCAGCGGCGCGTGGGTGGCGGTGGACATCCTCGGAGACATCATGCAGCACGCCTCGCTTCCCGAGGCGGAGTTGGTCAAGGAACTCGAGGTCATCCGTCGTGAGATGGACATGTGCCACGACGACCCCGGTCGGCGGTCGAGTCGGCGGCTCTTCGAGACTGCCTTCATGTGGAGTCCCTACCGTTATCCGGTCATTGGGATCCCGGACCTCTTCAACGCCATCACCCGGGAGGATCTGGTGACCTACTACCGGGAGAAGTACGCCCCCAACAACATCTTCTTCGTGGTGGTGGGGGACATTGATGCTGCCGCCGTGGAGGCGCAGGTGCGGGAGTCCTTTGCCGGGGCCAAGGCTCGCCCGCTCCCGGGGATTCCGCTGGCGGCGGAACCGCGGCAGACCGCGGCGCGACGGTGTGTCGAGGAGGCCCCGGTTGAGCTGGGGCACATTCATTGTTCCTGGCACACGCCGGACCTGAGGCACCCGGATGCCCCGGCGCTGGATGTGCTGAGCGTGGTGCTGGGCTCCGGCCGGAGCTCGCGGCTCCACCGGGAGGTACGGGAGAAGGCTGGCCTCGTGCATGCGGCGGACGCGTGGACGTACAGCCTGGGAAACTCCGGCATGTTTGGGCTCAGTGCGGTGGCCGATGGAGGGGACTTTGAGGCTGCCACGCAGGCGATGCTGCGCGAGGTCGAGCGCCTTCGGACGGAGCCGGCGCTGGGTGCGGAACTGGAGAAGGCGCTCAAACAGATCACCGCCGGGACCCTGGGCGCCCGCAAGACCATGCAGGGTCAGGCCCAGGATCTGGGCTCGAGCTGGATCACCATGGGCGACCTTGGGCTTTCGGCCCGGTACCTTGAATCGGTGCGACACTTGACCTGCGACGACCTCCAGCGGGTGGCACGACGCTATCTCACGCCGGAGAATCGCACGGTCTGCGCGCTGCTGCCCACCGGATGCCAGCCGGTGGAAGCCCTGGCCGCCCGGGAAACGATCCCGGGGCCGGTCACCCAGTTCACCTTGGCGAATGGGCTGCGCGTCCTCGTGAAGGAGGATCACCGGCTGCCGTTCGTCGATTTTCGCGCGGTCTTCCTCGGGGGCGTCCTGGCGGAGGAGGAGGGCAACAGTGGGATCACCGGGCTCATGACGAAGATGCTGCTCAAGGGCACCACCACGCGCTCGGCCGAACAGATCGCGGATGAGATCGAGTCGGTGGGCGGCTCGGTCGACACCTACGGTGGCAACAACAGTTTCGGGGTGACCCTCGAGGTGTTGGAGACCGATTTTGGCCTGGGGCTGGAGGTTCTCGCGGACGTGATCCTGCGTCCGTCGTTCCCGGCGGAGGAACTCGAGCGTGAGCGCGAGTTCCAGCTCGCCTCCATCCGGGCCCAAAAGGACCAGTTGCTTCAGATGGCGAGCCGGTCGATGCGGCGTGGCCTGTTCGGCGGGCGTGGCTACGGGTTGGACGCCAACGGCTCCGAGGAGTCGGTGGGCGCCCTGACGTTGGACATGCTGCGGGCATTCCATTGCCGGCTCGCAGTTCCCAACAACGGGGTGCTTGCGATCTTTGGTCACGTGGACACCGCCTCGGTGCGGTCGGCCGTCGAACGGGCATTCGGGAGTTGGGGGCCGGGCGACACCGGGTTGGCGTCCCGGCCGGCCAGTGAGCGCCTGGTAGCGCCGATCCGAAGCGAGGAGACCCGCGACAAGAAGCAGGCGGTCGTGGTTCTGGGATTCCGAGGGGTCCAGATCGACTCCCCGGACCGCCACGCTCTGGAGTTGATTCAGGAGGCGTGCAGCGACCTCGGGTCGCGGTTGTTCCTCCGGATCCGTGACGAACTCAGCCTCGCGTACTACGTCGGTGCCCAGAACTTCCTCGGGCTGGTTCCGGGCTACTTCGCGTTCTATGCGGGCACCGAACCTGCCAAGGCGGAGCAGGTCGTCGCCGAGATGCTGGCGGAGGCGGCGACCCTTCGCGCCGACGGGTTGAGTGCCGCGGAGCTCCGTCGGTCGAAAGCCAAGATCGTCGGCCAGCGGAAGATCTCGCGTCAGGATCTGGGCAGCTACGCGATGGTCTGCGCGCTCGACGAGCTCTACGGGCTTGGTTACGCCCTGAGCGATGCCGACGATGCTTTGTACGAGGCGGTGACCCTCGACGACGTCCGACGCGTAGCGGCCACCTACCTCACGCCGGATGCCTTCGTGCTGGCGTTGGTGAAGCCCGGACCCAACGGTTCCTGATCAGCCCAGGCTGGCCCCCGGGCGCTTCCAGGGCTGACGGTACGCGCGGGCGAGTTGGCGGGTGGCGGCTTCGTCGCCCGTGATCTCATGCTTCCTGGGATCGTAGACGAGTGGGCGTCCGAGTTGCATCGACAAGTTCGCCAGGATGCAGCTTGCCGTGGAAATGTGGCCTTCCTCGATGTCGGCGACGGGACGGCTGCGTTTCTCGATGGCGGCGAGGAAGTCGAGCATGTGGCGGCGGGTGGCCGGGGCGGCGTTGAGCTCGATGGCCTTCTCCGTGACATCCACCGGGTACTGCTCGCGCTCATAGAGGCACTCGAAGTGGAGGCTCTTTTCCTTTTTGTCGTGCGGGATGAAGTCCGCCCGCATGGTGCTCGCCTTGAGGACACCCTTCTCGCCGTAGATGAAGATCGCCCAGGGGTAGTCGGGGTCGGGTGGGTCGCCCCAGGTGCGGTGCTGCCAGACCGCGTTCAGGTCCTCGTACTCGAAGATCGCCGTCTGGGTGTCCGAGATGTTCGACTTGCCCTCCTTCTGGACGTAGATGCCCCCGGTCGAGGTGACCCGCTTTGGCCAGCCCAGGCCGAGCATCCAACGGGCGGTGTCGAGCATGTGGACGCACATGTCCCCGACGATCCCGTTGCCGTACTCCATGAACGTGCGCCACCAGCGGAGGTGCGGCAGGCCGTCGTAGGGGCGGAGCGGAGCGGGCCCCGTCCAGAGCTCGTAATCCAGGTGGTCGGGCACGGGTTCCAGCGGGGGGTTGCCGTTGGCCCGCATGTGGAAATAGCAGCACAGATCCACGTGGGCGATCTTGCCGAGCAGGCCGGTCCCGATGACCTCCTTCTTGGCGTCGATGAGATGTGGCGTGCTCTTCCGCTGCGTGCCTACCTGCACGACGCGCTGGTGTTTGCGTGCGGCGGCGAGGATCGCCTCGCCCTCCAGGACATCGACGCTGATCGGCTTCTGGAGGTAGACGTCGGCCCCGGCCTCCATGGCGGCGATGGCTTGCAGGGCATGCCAGTGGTCGGGCGAGCCGATGAGGACGATGTCGAGGTCCTTCTCCTTGAGCAGGTCGCGGTAGTCCCGGTAGGTGCGGGGCGCCTTGCCCGACTTATGGCGTTGCCGGGCGATCTCGACCGCCTCGGCGAGCATCTTCGTGTCCGGGTCGCAGAGGGAGACGATCTCGATGGGGGCGACCTGGGCCAGGCGCCACAGGTCGCTCTTGCCGTACCAACCGGCGCCGATGAGGCCGACGCGGCGTGGCTTCTGGTTCACCAGATCGGCACCGGACGCACCGAGCGTGGAGACCGCGAGGGAAGCGGCGGTCGTCTGGAGGAACCGCCGGCGGCTGATGAAGAAACTGGAGGGAGGGGAGGCGGGCGACGCGGGCCGGCCTGGCGAAGGCGAGGGGTTCATCGGCACCTATCTGAGGCGGACCGGGGTCGAAGGATCAACAAGAAGTTGGCGCGACACCCCGGTCGAAGGCGGACCCCGGGAGCAGCGGAATCAACAGGGATGGACTGGATGGACAGGATGGACTGGTTGGGTGTGGGGGGTGGCGTGGGGGTGTTCGAGGAGGATGCGATGGCCGGCCTGATCAGTCGGCGTCCAATCCTGTGGATCCTGCCCATCCTTGTTCGATCCCCTCCCGCCCGGGTTCCCGGGCCGTGCCTCGGCCTCAGCGGCAGGGACCAAGACTGCGCCAGCAGGCGTAGGCGAACGGCGGCAGTTCCAGTTCCACGCCGCGGCCGGGGTCTGTGGCGGGAGCGGAGGAGGAGGACCGGCGGAAGCGGCCTGGGTCGGCCAAGGCCTCCGGTGCGCTGGCGAGGTCCAGCAGACGGGTCCGGCCGGCGGACTGGATTTCCGGGCAGACCAACCGGAGGGATGCAGGACCGAGGTTGGCGACCAGCAGGACCCGGTGGCTTGCCCGCTCCAGCAGGAGTCCGGTCACCTCGAGTGGATCCGGCGGGATCAGCGGACGGACGCTGGCCCCGGCCAGTTCGGCGAGATCGGCGAGGACGTGGTAGATCGGAAAGACCAGGCCGGCCCTGGCGGGGAAGCGTTCGGGCAGGGGGGAATCCGTTGCCCCGGCGAGCACCCCCCGCCATCCGGTCGATTCGAAGAAGGTCGCAGACTCGGCTCCTCCCACCGCCAGCGCCTGGACCATGGCGAGCGTCCAACCGGCCGCGAAGAGGGACAACTGACGGGGATCGACCTGGGGGGGGAGTTCGCCGGGCTCCGGCTCGGGTTCGGGGCCGGTGGCGACCGGGTTGAAGCGGGGTTTCAGCGTGACGGGGGAGACGACCCGCGGAACCCCCGGCCAGGCCCGCTGCACGCTGCGCAGTTGGTGAAGGGCGGCTTCCGGGGTTTCAGCGATGCTGGCCAGATCCGAGGCATGCACCTGGGGGTTCATGCTCCAGCAGAGCAGGTCCGGTTCCGGCTCGCGGTCGGGCGGCTCGAGGTTGAATTGGCAGAGGTCCGCGTTGGTGCCGGCGCCCAACGGGATCCCGAAGTCGGCGAACGCGAGCCGCGCCGCCGCCAAGTCCGCAGCTCGCGTCGAGCGGGTCCCGTCACGGAAGACGAGAATCCGGACCAGGTCGGTCTTGAGCCGCCCCAGTTCCCGGCGAACATCCATGAGATCGGCAGGCTCGTCGCGAGTGAGATGCACCGCGAGTTCGAGGGCGGCTCCGAGCTCCATGGTGTCGCGGACGCTGACGCCCAGGGAGGATCGCCAGCCTGGCTCCGCGCGGCGGAGATCATGGCGCAGGTGGGCCACCTGGAGGCGGGTGAGAGTCTCGACTTCGGCGGGTTGCAGGGGGCGACCATGGCTGGCGGCGCCGAGCCCCAGGGACGGCAGCGGCACCGCGTCCCGGCCCCGGTCGGTGTGGAGTTCGAGCGGCCACGGGGCGTCGTGGGTGGATGCCCGCGGGAGGGGTAGACGGGACGTGGTGGAGATGGCTGGGGCTGGTTTCGCCGGGCCGGACATTTCGCGCACGCGGAGCACCAGCGCCTGTCGAATGCGGGTGCCGGCCGCCACCTCGACGGGGAAGGGTTCGCTGAGCGGTGTGCAGAAGGTCTTGAAGCTCGCGTCGAGCCAGTTGCGCTGATCCTCGGTCTCAAAGAGATCGCCCTCGAACCTGAGCTCGGCCCAGGTGCCGGGCCGCACCTCGTGGTCCAGCCCGGTCAGCCGCGTGAACCCGCGGACCGGTTGCTCGGCGGCGACGTCCACCGGAAAGACGAGCTCGGACACCCGGCCGTCGCCGTCGGTGGAACCGACGTGGGCCCGCACCCCGACACCGGCGCATTCGCGGATGGGATGCAGCACGCAGAGACCGATGCGGTTGCGTAGGAAGGTGGACCGCGCCTCGCCGTCGAACTCGAACCGGAGCGTTCCGTCGGCGTCCCCGGAAATAGTGGCTCGCCAGAGGAAGTCGATCTCGCGCTCGCGGTGTTCGCTGACGTAGGTGAGGTGGAAGGACTGGGGATCGATGCGTGCCTCCCGTGATGAGATTCGCCCTGGGACGGTGCCCCAGTTGCGGTCCCGCACGGCGCCGTAGATTCGACGCACCACCTCGCGGTCGCCGAAGGTCACGTAGCGCAGGTCGCCGGCCTCGAACGCCAGCGACAGCGGTCCCGCCCGGAGCGGCAGGCGCTCGGGGAGGGGAGCGGGAGAGCCGGTCAGCAGCCAGGCGGCATTCATGGGTGGAACGTGACCACCCGGTTCCTGGCGGCGCTCTCATACGCCCCGTGGACGAGGGCGAGCGTCTGGAGGTTGTCGGCGCCGGTGGTTTCGGCGCTGCCTTTGCCCTGGATGGCCCGCAAGAGGTCACGATGGCAGTCGACGATACTGGCGTGGGCGATGTCGTAGTCGGGGTTGGCCCACGGGTAGCGTGGGGGTGCGTGCCGGGTGATGGTGGTGCCTGCACGGGTGGTTTGACGGATCCGGTAGTTTGCCTCGAGCTCCAGCGTGCCCTCGGAGCCTTCGACGAAGGCGAGGGTTTGCGGGAAGACCTCCCGCACGCCCGGTTCGAGTGGGTTCGCCGCGTAGCCGAGCTCGATGACGACGCTCGTGGCGGCGGCTCCCATCGAGAGGAGGAGCGTGGCCACGTTGTCGCCTTTCACGTGGGGCGCCAGCGTTCGGTGGAGTTGGCAGTAGAGGCTGTTGGCCTCGCCGAAGCATGCGCGGGCCACGTCGAGCAGGTGGGTGCCGAGGTCGGTGAGGATGAACTCCTCGAGGTCCTGGAGGGCGGGTTGGTTGGTGAAAAGGTCGAACCCGGAGACCATGGTGAGGCGGGCGCGGAACGGGGTCCCGACCACGCCAGCCTGGAGACGCCGGCGGAGTTCGCGGAGCGGTGCCTGCCAGCGCCAGTTCTCGTGCACGAAGAAGGGTGTATGGGCCCGCCTGAACGCGGTGACCATCCTTCGGGCGTCCGCCAAGGTGGCCGCCATCGGCTTCTGGCAGATGCAGGCGATGCGGTGGCGGGCGCAGAGCAGCGAGAGCGGCTTGTGGCCACCGACCTCGGTGATGTTGTCGACGAAGTCCGGCCGCAACTCCCGCAGCAGGGTGGTCGGGTCGTCGTAGACGGCGCGGATTCCGAAATCGCGTGCGAGGGTTTCGGCTCGGGCGCGGGTTCGGTTGTAGATGCCGACGCACTCCACGCCACCGACCTCCCGCCAGGCGGCGAGCTGGTAGCGGGTCCAGAAGCCGGCGCCGAAGACGGCAAAGCGGAGGTTGGGCATGGAGGGGGACAGGGATTGAGATGGCGAGCTCCGCGGCGATTCTCCTGCGACACGGCGAGGGAACGCAACCCGGCGACAATTCAGCAACTTCAGACCGAGCTTCGCAACCTGCAGCGGCGCCTCGGCATCACCTTCATCTACGTCACCCACGATCAGGAGGAGGCCCTCGTGCTCAGCGGCCGCATCGCCGTCATGCGCGAGGGGCGCATCGAGCAACTGGGCGAGGCCCGCACGCTGTGCGAGCATCCACGAACCCGTTTCGTCAGCCAGTTTCTCGGGTCGTGCAGCCTGATCGACGCACGGCTGAAAGGGCGCACGCCGGATGGTTTCGTGGCCCGGACTTCCGTGGGCGACCTGCTTGTGACCGCGTCCGCACCGGGGCGGGAGTCGTTCACGCTCGCCATCCGGCCCGAGAAGGTCCGACCTTGCAGCGCCTCGATGGGAGTCCCGGCCGGTGGAAACCGCGTTCGCGCCCGGGTGGAGCAGCGTCTCTACGTGGGCTCGGAGACCCACTACGAACTTCGCGCCGGCGAGCAGTGGCTGCGGATGGAGTCGATGAACGCGGAGTCCGGTGCCTTGGAGTTCGTTCCAGGGCAGGAGGCGGTCGTCGAGCTTCCCCCGGCGGCGTTGATTGTTCTCGATGACTAGGCCTCCCGCCCAGGTTCGGTTTGGCGAACGGATCACGGCCCGGCAGGAGTGGGTCCGTTCCGCGCTCACCAGCGGGCCAGGGCTCGTCTGGGTCAGCGTCTTCCTGTTCGTGCCGCTGCTGGTCATCGTGGCCATCAGCTTCATCACCCGGGGCACCTACGGGGAACTCGTGTGGGAATTCAGCCTCGACAACTTCAAACGCTTCCTGGGGTTCGGGGTCTTCGGGTTTGAGCCGTTGTACCCGAGGATCGTCCTGCGCAGCCTGTTGATGGCGGCGGGTACCACGGCGCTCTGCGTCCTCACCGCGCTGCCACTCACGTTCTTCATCGCTGGCCTGCCCGCGCGTTCCCGTCAGCTGGCCCTGATGCTCCTGGTGATTCCGTTTTGGACGAACCTCCTGATCCGCACCTACGCCTGGCAGATCGTCTTCTCGGCCAGCGGTTGGCTGGCCCGGGCTGCCGCGGCCGCCGGCTTGATCCCGGCGGGCGAGGCGCTGTACCCGGGTCCTTTCGCCGTGTTCGTGGGGTTGACCTGCGACTACCTCCCCTTCCTCGCGCTGCCGCTCTATGCCTCGGTGGAGAAGCTCGACTGGGGCCTGGCGGAGGCGTCGAGCGACCTCGGGGCCAACGGCTGGAACGTCTTCCGCCACGCGCTTCTTCCGCAGATCGCGCCGGGTCTCGCCGCGGGCGCGATCCTCGTGTTCATCGCGGCCACGGGCCAGTTCGTCATTCCCGACCTCCTCGGTGGCGCGAAGACGGTCCTGCTCGGCAACGCGATCCAGCAGCAGTTCGGGTTGAGTCGCGACTGGCCGTTCGGCTCGGCGATTGCCTGCCTGGCGATGATGCTCGTGATGCTGGGGCTGTGGCTGTTCGCCCGCACCGCGGGCGAGGAAGGACGGCGGAACCTCCTATGAGTCGGATCCGCCTACCGCTGGGTCTCAGTGCGGGACTCATCTACCTGTTTCTCTACACCCCGATCGCGGTGGTGGTGGTGTACTCGTTCAACGCCGCCAAGCGGGGTGGGCCTTGGGCCGGGTTCACCACCGAATGGTACGGCAAGTTGCTGGACAGCCCCGAGAAGCTCGCAGCCCTGCGCAATACCTTGATCCTCGCCGTCACCAGCACCGCTGTCTCCACCGTTCTGGGCACCCTCCTCGGCTACGGCCTGAGCCGCTACGACTTCCCCGGACGAAAGCTGTTCTCCTGGCTGATGTACCTGCCGGTGGTGATCCCCGACGTCGTCATGGCGATCGCGATGCTCATGTTCTACTCCCTCGTCCGGGAGGCGCTGGGGCTGTTCCAACTCGGGCTGGGCACGATGATTCTCGCCCACGTCACCTTCCAGATCCCCTTCGTGGGGATCATCGTCCGCTCCCGGCTCGCGGGCCTGGAACCGGCGCTGGAGGAGGCCGCCCACGATCTCGGCGCGGGCACCTGGCAGACGTTTCGGCATGTGACGCTGCCGCTGATGATCCCCGGGGTTTTCGCCGGCGCGGCGCTGGCGTTCACACTCAGTGTCGATGATTTCGTGGTCAGCTTCTTTACCAGCGGCCCCGGCGCCACGACGCTTCCGATCCTGATCTACTCGTCCGTCAAACGAGGAATCACTCCGGACATCAACGCGCTCTCCACGCTGATCGTGCTCGTCTCGGTGCTCGGGACGATCGCGGTCACCCTCCTCCAGCGGCGGGGGCAGGGAGGAAGTTCGAGATGATCGGATCGGGCGCTTCCCACGAGGAGCCATGGATCCGGATCAAGTCGAAGTGAAGCCGGGGCCCCGGTCGTGCCCGGGATTGACCCAAAGTGTCTCTGGTGACACTTTCGTCGGCGTGAAGACGATCTCGATCAAGGAATTGCACGACCGGACGGGCCACTGGCTCCGGCGGGTAGTCGAGGAACAGGAGGTGATCGTCACCGAACGAGGCCAGCCGATCGCCCGCATGCTGCCGCCCGCCCCGGCCGTCAAGACCAACCCTTTTCTCCGGCGCCGTCTCCTCCGGGGCGTCGCCCGGCTGCTGGAGCGCCCGCTCGGGGGCCCATCGAGCACGGAGATCATTGCCGAGGGGCGGGACGGGCGATGACTTACTTCGACGCCTGCTACCTGGCGAAGCTCTACCTTCTGGAACCGGACAGCCCTGCGGTCCGGGCTCGGGCGGCGGCATTGGGCGATGTGGTTTGCTGCGCCATCGGTTGGGGTGAGATCGTCGCCACGCTGCACCGGCACTTCCGGGACGAGCGCCTGACGGTGAGGGAGTTCCGTGTCCTGACGGCGCAGGTCGAGGCTGATGTTCGCCTCGGCCTGTGGACTCCGCTGCCGGTGACTTCGGGGCTCGTTGAGGCGCAGACCCGGCGGATGGCGGGGTTGCCCCGTCAGGTGTTCCTGCGGGCGGCGGATGCCCTGCACCTGACCTGCGCGGCGGAAGCCGGTCTGAAGGAGATTTTCAGCAACGACCGGCACCTCGTTGCCGCGGCTCCGCACTTCGGGTTGACGGCGATCACCCTCTGAACACGGGGCCGCGCTCAGCGTGTGCGTGGAACCGCGGCGGCGATCCGGTCGACGATACCGGGCAGGGCGGCCTCCAGTGCCGGGGTGAGGGTGGTGGTGATCGTGAAGGGGTCCTCGATTTCGATGGCGAAGATCGTCACCTGCCCCGGCATGTCCAGACCCAGGGCATGTCCCAACGCCAGCGTCTCCCCCAACCCGAGGGCATGGGCGGAGGGGGGCTTCGACGATCTCCGGCGGGCGGCGGAGTCACCTGATAGAGGTCATCCAGCGCTTTGGTGGCCGCCAGGTGATGCGCGGTGGGGCAGACGCCACCAATGCGGCTGGTGATCTGGGGCATCTCTTC